>JBOGPP010000136.1:0-35281 GCA_050748485.1 Nitrososphaeraceae archaeon
TGTGATCGATAGTTTTTACAGTTTATAGTTTTTACAGTTTATTTGCTTAATCTTTTAGCCGACATTAGGGTGGCTCGGCAGTAACCGTGAATTGAAGATTAGTTAAATTGCCATTAATATTTGATAAGTCGTATTGCAATTCCTCCAAAGCTCTCATCGCTTCAGACGAGTCGTTTTGTTGTATCGCTTGCATTGCATCCTCAACATGCAAATTAGCACTTTCAATAGAAGTTGAGATCAAATCACTTTCTTGGGATTCATCAAATGGCGGCTGAGGACTGGTTGAGTATGCATCCATAGTTAAAATCAACAACAAAATAATAGGAATGGAACAACTCGCAACGGCAGCGAACAATCCTTGAACCCGATCCATTAAGATAAGAATTAATTGAGGTAAATATATAAACCTATTTTACGTCCGAATCGAATGCCATGTGTCGTATGGCAGATAGTATGGCCTTAAGATGAGTAGTGATGAAGGGCTTCTCTTTTTCAATTCATGAAAAATCCTATATTGTACCATGTGTTATTAGCAATTATGTTAGCTACGACACTCAGCCTACCGACTCTACAAGACTTACGTTTGCTGACTAGATCTGATCTAGCGATAATGAGTACGTTGTCGGATACGTTCAGACACAATCTTGATCTGTATGTCGACATAGATCCCTTTACTACTAAGGATCCGTTCGGAGATCAAGATGATTTCAATTATTACATCATTGTCGACAGGACAGAACCTAGGAGAGTCGTGTCGTTAATTGCAATGAAAAAGGATCCTCTTCCCCACCTTTCATGGGATAATATTTTAGGGACTCGTCTCGCGAAACTCATGGTTCCAAAAACTGACGCGTACATCTTGAAATCTGAAATCATGCCAAAGGATACCAATAATTTTTATTCCTATAGACGTTCAGGCGTAATATCTGGACTTGTAATGTTTGCATTTCAAATGTGCGGACTTAAATAGATAAAAGTAACAGACGATTTCCGGAACACGCGGTAGTCTCAAGGATGTAACCTACATGACCGGTTCCCTCTTCACCTGCAGTTTTCCTGCACGATCTTCCTCTAATCCCATGATGTTAAGAATCTGCCGTGAGTTAAAAACGCCTTCACGTTTTATTATTTTCTCTGCCATATTCAGCCTATAGTTAGGTGTCCAATGTTGACCGATCTTGTATTTTCCTCGAATATCATGGGGGACAACTTTAATCACACTTACTGCACGTACTGAGCGCATGGACTGATCTAGTAATTCATAGAATCCTTCAGTTTGGTATTTCTGCATCAACATATTTAGTGCAAATGCCTTTTCGATATCGTCATCAATCATGAATGCGTTACCTTTTATTACAACACTAATATAGAGAGTATCCGCTTGGGATGCATCCGTTGGATGGAAGTAATATGAGGGCAGAAAGCAGACATGTTGATCCACTTCGAATCCGACTCTTGAATTTCTTTTGATATTTTCAATTTTTTCTCCAAATGGATGCGAATGCATATAGATCGCATTCGAATTGATCGGAGTAGAATGTTTGTTCATTTTCATCTCATGCTTTGATTTTACGAAAACAAAATTCATGGGTATAACTTGAGGAAATCCCTCAATATCAATAGAGGATATTCTTCCAACAGGTTGACTATTCAAGAAATTAGTTATTCGATGCTCCGATTTTATTTGAAATCTATTTGTCAGTTGCATCTCATGTTACTTCATGTTTACTAGTCCCCTTCTAATAAAGTAGTATCCAGGCCAGTATCTACGCTCAACTCATATTACTGGGGCATTTATGGGGCTATCATGAGCTTAGATATTGAATGTACTAATTGACTCCCATATTTCGAGGTTTTGTACTAGTATCCATCGATTATTGATGTCGAAAAATTTGATCTCAACCTATGAAACTTGTCCTGGGACGTTTCAACATCAAAAATATATAATAATTTCACAATTTCTTAAATTGGATCTAGGCATATGTTTCTTATCATAAGATAAGCACAATTTAAAGAACTGTCGGTTCCTTACTATGACAAGGCTTGGCGCGCAGATCTTTATTGTTTGTAGTATCACTAGATGTAGTACTTCGACATCCTTGCCATAATTTAGTCCGAAATTGTGCAGCGATAGAAAAAGGTTCCTGTAAGAGATAAGGAGCAAGTGAAGAAAATAGCAAGTACAAGAACAGATCTTTGAGGATTGTTTTTCTCAATAATTTTGTCTTTTCCCATGAAACTATCGCCGGTACGGTAAAAGAGACACAAGCTACAAGGAGAACCTGAAGAGTAAAATATAGCCTATTGCATTCCATTGAATATAGCTTAAATTATGATAATATTCATTAATATCTGATGCTCAGCCTTGACACGTCAATTTATGTGGACTTTCTTTTCCAATCCATCTATCTAATTCAGAATTATACTTTTTCTTTCCCATCATCAATTTCATTAATTACTTCATCATCTCTTCATTTTATGAATAACATAAATGTACAAGACCTTCTTACGTCTACTATTGCCCTATTTGTAGTGATGGATCCTATCGGTGTAATTCCCTTGTTTCACTTACGAGAAACATGTCAAATCATGAACGCAAAATAGTTTCCTCTAATGCAGTAATAACCACAGGTATTTTGTTGCTAGTATTCGCAATAGCTGGGACTACGATCCTGAGTATATTTGGAGTAACCATTTCCAGCTTCATGATAGCCGGCGGCATCCTTTTGTTTATAGTTGCAATTGAATTATTGACGCGGGGCGAATGGACATTTGGCAATCCTAGAACTATAACGAATATTAGAGGGAAATCTGCGGATAAGGCGGATAATCTGAACGCCGATACTGAGAGCACATTTGGAGGAGAATCAGGGGTAGTACCTCTCGCATTTCCATTACTTGCAGGGCCAGGAGCTATTACATCTGTAATGATCTCCTATCAATCCAACGGTCTCTTGACTTCGATATTGTCAATTGCAATTGTCATTGGTCTTACCTTTATTATCCTTAGAATTGCAGAATCGATGAACAAATTGCTTGGACAACGTGGATCCATGATAGTTACCAGAGTGTTTGCAGTTATTATTGCAGCAATAGCTGTTCAATATATCATACAAGGAACAGGACAAACCATTGCTGACTGGCGACTTAATATATGGGTTAGTGGCTCCTGCTGGCGATCGCTTTCAACTCTAGAGATTTCACAATTTATCTGGGGGAATAATAGTTAGTCTAAGTTATTGATTAGTATCTAGGATCGAATTAACTGAAGTATACCAATACATTGCACACCGACTGAGGTCTACGAAGCCTGTTAAGGGAATTTAGAAATATCCCTAGATCTTACTTACTTACAGGGTACGTAAGAGTGATTTTATTGAACAGCCTGCTCTGGGGCCTTTGTGAGAATACCATCACTAATTCTTCAGTCGTAGAATCGAAAATTCTCAGCAGAAGCATTACAACTCATAGTGATTTGATTGGTCGTTCTCACAACTTCACCCTCGACACTTTGAACTTGATAATTAGAATTTAGTGCGACGGCAGGAATCACCATTCCCATTACTTATCTAAAATTTCTAAACGTGAAGTGTTGGGAATCGAAGCAAGGAAAATTTAATAGTAAGCCTAGAAAATTGGAGATCTCCAACCAAGTTGATCCTATCCTATTTTTTCCCAATCATTCTCTCAGAGTTGGTAGTTGCTTCACCAAATACTATATCAAATATGACTGGACATGGCATTTTCGGGAATATGATAGAAATGATAGCTGGTTGGATAGCTAATTATGGTTATCCGTCAGTATTTGCTGCTGCTTTGTTAGAAAACCTATTTCCACCTATTCCCAGCGAATTAGTCTTCCCATTGGTCGGATTCTCAGCTCAGACAAATGATCTTGGAATGGCAGGAGCGATAGGGATGGCTATCGTAGGGGCTCTAGGCTCAACTGTCGGAGCAATAATAATATACTTTATCGCTTTAAAGATCGGGCTGCCGACAATAACTAGGATTGGTAAGCGGTATCACCTACTTTCAGAATCAGATTTAAAAAAGACAGAGACATGGTTTGTTAGGCACGGCGAACTAGCAGTATTCCTAGGTAGGATGGCTCCCGGAATTCGTGAATTGATTTCCATACCTGCAGGGATCGCAGAAATGAATATTGTCAGATTCATTTTTTTTACATTTATCGGGTCGTGCATTTGGAGTCTATTTTTGACACTAGTCGGATTTTTCATCGGAGATGCATGGATTAGATTTTATAGTAACTATTCTCAAGTCTTTGACATAGTAGGGATCACACTGATACTGGTAATAATTGCAATTGTTGCTATAAAATATTATAAGGGAAGACAGAAATAATAATGCGTCGACTGTTCAGCGAACATTCCATGCGTTGTTTGAAACTCCTTAGGATGCTAGCTAAGAATAAAGTTTCTATCTATCAGTATCATTTGGCAGATTCATTAGTATGACAGTAATATATTAGGTTTAAGTTCGAAACAACTATGACGATCAACCGTATTGTATCCACATTGGTGACTTATCGCGTACTACAGACTTCCTTGTAAATTTTGGTGCGAAGTTAAACAGGCCATTTTGAAAATAAGGTCAGATGCGAAAGTCTAATATTTGTCTTAATTCTCGATTTTCAAGCAAGTATTACAATGTATTCAATATTTATAATAATGGCTTTGGTCTAAGATAATCGGATAATGTTCGGAAATATCTTTAGAAGATGGAAGCCAAAAGGAAGCATGTACAGTCTCAAATGTGCGCAATGTGGCACGGGCTTTCTGTCTAGTTTAAAACTTGAAGCTCCTATATGTGGAAAGTGTCTTCAGAAAGTGAAATCACTCGATTCGACAGTAGATCAGGATAAAAGATGCAGCAATTGTGGGAAGAATGGAGTTCTCTATGGAAAAAGTATGTGTTCTCAATGCTATTTTAGTTTTTCAAATCCTACGGAAGGTAAGGAACAAGGAACCAGAGTACAATAGAACTCTGGTGCTAAACGCTGCTCCTCTATGCGGTTGAGATTTGATTATTTGGAATAAATCTCAATAGTACTTGATTTCAATAAAAGCTACGCCAACGCATATAAGGATAAACCTTTTTAGCCTTTCTGCCGGAAATGTTAGATTATGAATGGGGATAAAAGCCATATCTTACCATCATCTTCAAGTAGCTGGATAAACTCACTATCAAAAAGAGAGAAGAGAGAACGAATTAGCAGAAGGGATAAAGTAGGCTGCTGAAGGTACAAAGAATAGCATTCAAGGAGGTATGGTTAGAAACCGCAAGAGCACATTCAGTTCACCGGACGATGTACTTGTGTTGTAATACTGGTCTCAATTCTTGCGACGGAGAATCAGTTCGTCTTAATGCACAGCATGTTTAATTGTAGCATTATTTTAGGTTCAGTTTTTTTGTTCATTCCACTGTATTTGAACAGAATTTTGACTCATGCTTAACATCTAGATTCTGATCGGTCTTACTAAGTGCCATCTGCATGACGCTTTGTGGTCTTTTCTTGACAACTAACTCATTGCCAAATTATTCCCGAAATTCTAAAAAACCTACAAAATTTCTGATCTACATTTCAACTGATACAATAGAGAGGAGATCTGAATGTATCTCCATACGTTACTAACTTGCTAAATCAATTGGCAATTACTAGGCCAGCATTATAACATTACTCTCCTAAAAGGGGGCAAACACTTGGACGCGGCTATTTCCTGCATCAACTACATATACGTTTCCTGATGTGTCTAAAGCAATACCAAGAGGATCAATAAATTGCCCTTCGTCACTACCTTTAGATCCCCACTTTGTCATAAAATTACCTTCACTGTCAAATTTCTGTACCCTGCTATTACCTTGATCAGTAACGTAAGTATTTCCTTCCGAATCGACTGCAATATCACCAGGTCGAGTAAACTGTCCATCCCCAGTACCAGGCGTTCCCCACTTTGTCATAAAATTACCTTCACTGTCAAATTTCTGTACTCGATTATTTCCTCCGTCAACCACATAGATATTATTTGAGGCATCAGCTGCTAAGCCGGCAGGATTGATAAATTGTCCATCCCCAGTACCTGGCGTACCCCATTTTGTTAGGAGGTTGCCTTCGCTATCAAACTTTTGTATTCTGTTGTTTTCGCCAAAGTCACCTACATATACGTTGTCTGAGCTATCCACCGTCAAACCTCCTGGGTTAATGAACTGACCGTCGCCTAATCCAAATGAGCCCCACATTCGTACAAAAGTACCTTCATTGGTGAACTCTTGTACTGCCGTATCCGGACTACCAAAGTCAGCAACATATACATTTCCAGAGGAACTAACACCAATCCCGCTAGGACTGGTAAAGAGTCCAGGGCCGAACCCCAATGTTCCCCAAGAAGTGAGAAAGGTGCCATTATTAGTAAACTTCTGCACCTTATTAGACACACTGGTGAAGTCGGTAACATATACATTATCGTCCCGATCTACCATGATCTCAAGGGGTTGTTTGAAAGTACCAATGCCGGTACCAGTAGTTCCCCATTGTGTAACAAAAGAGTATTGTTCCTGCGCTAGAACTGTCATCATGGTAGTTCCTAGTACGAGGGTCAATGTGATACCCATAAATGTCGCCAATACCATTCTAATGGTGACTAAGTGATTCATATTAAATCAAGTTATAATTGTTTTATATAAATGAATCCTGTATCACAAAGAAGTACGAGTACTCTTTCAGATCACCATGCCATCCCAATCGAGAAAAGTTGGAGATTGGAAATAAATGAAAGATTGAATTGCGTTGTTACTGCCTAATCGGATTCCTATTCTCCTATGTGCCTATTCGTGTACTATTCGATTTCAACATGGCATTCCTATCTTCATTGTCATCCATGACAAGGCCATAGATAGGCGTATTCCCATAATGATTGTTTATCTTTGAAGGGTCAAGCCATAGACTTATTACTTTATCTCCGGTGATGGTGACGCTCGAAGGAATGTCTGTAACCGGCCCTTCTCTCATACTTGCAGTTGCAGTGCCATTAACCATCACTGTAGAATTGTTTATCTGGGAAGAATTCGAAGCAACAAAATTAGTTATAGTATGGGTATGTGCTGCACTTCCATTTAGTCTTACCATCTCAAATTGTGTGTCAAAAGATTCTCCTGCTAAAGTCTCATTTCCTTGACCTTCAACAAGTGATTGGTTATTCGCTAAATTGCTCTTCCAATTCCCGAAAAGGACCCACCCCGGATTACCGTTTTCATCATTCTGTACACTGGATATTGTTCCGAAATCATACTCTCCTATATTACTACCATAAGGATAAGCTCTGACATGATTAATCGGGTAGGTGGCCATTAAGACTGCCGATATAACCACAAAAGAAGCGAATATAGCAGTGCCCATTACTCGTCTTTCAATACCTCTATCCATCAACTAATAATTGGCAATACCATTATTTGTACCTTCGTTCTTATTAGGTAAGTTAACCTATTTCTGTTCGATATACTCTTGAAATAAGAATATCTTTTAGTCTTAAGCAAAAAGTCACGTTGACAGTATTGAAACAGCTTCGAGAATAGAAAAAGTTTGAGAGGAATTAAGATAATCCAAAACGAGATCAAGAGCGATTAAAATACTATCTCGCTAATTTGGGCGATACTGTAATACGTTCGAGTCTTACTTTACTGTAGAAACCGTGAAAAAAGAAAAAATATCGAGCAAAATTGGGAGAAGAGGATAGCTGGGTTAGTACGATCTTTTCAAGAAGTTACCAAGGTAGAGTCATTAATTGAAAAAGAATTAATTCGATGGGAAACACAGTTAGACCTCCACTTAATATATGTCCATATATTATAGTGATCAGCACTCAATGCAGGTATTGATAGCTGAGGATGATCTTGACATAGCTACCCTTTACAAAAAGGCGCTAGAGAAAAGAAAGCATGATGTCGTCATTACTTCAAATGGAGAGGACTGTCTCAAGAAGTATTTGGACGCATTGCATCATATGACGTTTGGAGTCTCATTGCCAACTCTGTCTATGCCTAGAATGCCAGCAACAAGAATGGATCCTGCTTTATCTTCAACTGGGTCTAGCGCATTCAAGTCGGTCAACAAGTCCGCACCTTACGATGTTGTTATTCTAGATTACAGCATGCCAAGTATCAACGGGATGGACGTAGCAAAAGAAATCCTGGCTATTAATTCCCATCAAAGAGTTATTTTCGCTTCCGCTTATGTGAAGGAAACCCTCGAACATTCTATTAATCAACTCAAACAAGTAGTAGAATTGATTCAGAAGCCCTTTGAATTGAGCAAATTAGTGGACACCATCGAAGATAAGGAGGTATATGAAGATCTGAGAACTCTTAACATTGACGTTGATCTCGTGAAAGCCGCAAACCCGACTCATGAGCAAATTATCGATCTTTTAGAAAGATTAAAAAGGATACAGAAATATAGGACATTTTGATTTTTTGTCGTGGCCACAATGTATCCGGCCGTTACAATGGCAATTGCTAATAAGCAGCACAATCCCCATAACAAACAAGCTCTATGAAAGATGTAAAGGTATGCTCAAGCGTGGAAAGAATCCCAACCTGCTCGGAACCAAAGTTACTTCATTATTTTTGGGGATGGAAAAGGTAACTCTAAATGGGTGCTGATGGTGTTTAGTGTAGTGAAAAAACTCTAGGGAATTCATTATGCGATCTTTTCTTACGACCATGATATTTTTGGTTAAATATGTAATTGAAAATCCAGAGGTAACTGGAAAATATGTCTTTCTATAAAAGCAGAAGGCTTCCTAGGTCAGCCAGAAGGTCACGTAAGCCTTTACAGGATAATTGGGTAAGAGGCCCCGGGAGGGGGACAATGGTCAGGTGTACTTATATGAAATGTTCCTACGAATGGGAATATTTTGGTCGTCGAAAATGGGCCAAATGTCCGGCATGTCATAGTGTGGTGAGAGTCGCATTAGCTAAGAAGAATCTAGGATACCATCAACGAGCTTTAAATTCTAAGGAATTCAAGAATGAATAGATTGAAAATATATATCATTCAGATCACAATATCAAAACCTATTGGTGAAGGGGCTTTAAGGTCTCCAGGTAAACTTGTTAGATTGCTTAAAGAACTCGTAAGCATTGTAAAAAGTTACCTTTTCTATTTGCTCAATACTAAAATCTCTTGATTTCCTCATTTCTCTTGCCATTAGTGGAACACTCAAGGGGTCAGAAACTCCCCAGTCAGCTGCACTGTGTATCATCACTTTTTCCGTACCATATTTCTTGATTATATTCATAGCTCTATCAGGGGAGAGCTTAGTATATGGATACACTGACAATCCAGCCCACAATCCAAGATCTAAAGTTTTTTCAATGGTCTCTTCTACATTATGGTCTACCAAAATCATTTTTCTTTTATATCTATTAGAACTATTCAATATTTTCTCAATCCTATTCATCCCTTCCACTTTGTTATTGTGCGGTAGGTGTATTGTCATTAGCAAATCTTTATCCGCCGCTATATCCATCTGTTTGATGAAAACTTCTTCTTCTAGTTCATTTATGAGATTATAGCCAATCTCGCCGACTGCCACTACTCGTTCCCTGTTAAGATATCCTTTTTTTGTCATTGCGTCAATTGCATCGAGTCCTAGAGGTCTAGCATTTGCCTCCTTAGGGTTTACTGAGACACAAACATAATGTTCAATGGCAAATTCTCTTGCTCGTAGAGTTTCGAAGGTGATCATGTGCTCCCAGTAATCTTCAAAAGTACCAACAAATCTTCTCGGTCCCCCGAGCCAAAATGATGGCTGTACTATGACCTCGATGCCGGCCTTTGACATCAGATCATAATCATCCGTCGTACGAGAATACATGTGAATATGGGGATCAAATAATCTTGTCAATTCTGCTGCACTGTCTTTCTCTCACATATATATGGATGTAGCATATCAGATGTTGTATTCAAGACTACAATAGGGTGATCTAGGATGTTGGCGGAAATACCAACGCAACTTTGTAACGTAAAGATAGCACATGTACAAATTCCATATTTCGATAAACGAACCAATAACTAATTCGAGAATTTTTTCAAAAACTTGTGCATCAACTCTTTTCGTCTGCTCTCTTGAGTCAAAATGGAGGAATTTGGGCTAGTCTAGAACAATTGTACGCTAAAATCATCGCACTAACCATTCTAAATATTTTATATTTGCAAGAAGAATAGTATAAGTCTAGAATTAAATGTATTCTATAGTTAGAATTAATGCACTTACTATCAGGAATAAGATCAAATTTATATATTTCAACATTCACAATATTATCAAATGGGCCATGTCGGATGAAGATATAATGTTTGCAGATTGGGATAAGATCCTTCTTAAGAATGCACGGTCGAGAGATAGTAAAGAATTGGGGAATGTTATCGCTGTCGATGATGACAACATTATTTTGAATCAAGATAACATCAAATTTATGATACCAAAGTCTTATGTGGAAGGATATAGAGGGAACGCTGTCTTTCTCGGACTAAATAGAAAAGATATTCAGTACTATCAATTTTAGGACTGATACCCATTAGAACCATGATAAATTGGTCCCACGCAAGATGACTATTTTACCGCTATCCATTTTCCAATGGCTACATTCTAATCAGTTTCTCCTACTGGCAATGAGCTTATTGAGTGTGTTACTTTTGCTCTTTGTTAATGTATCCGTAGTACAAATGTTCGATTCGATTTCATCGATTCCGGATAGCTCAATAATCTCAAAGTTTATAATTGCGCTGACACTTGTCTTGATAGCGATTATTCCTCTCCCAATAGTACATAAGGGAATAGCTCCAATTGCAATCGCCGGCATAGGATTACCTTTATTATATGCTGGTACGGTAATCCCTATTACTACTACATCATCACCGAGCATATCTGGAAATTCCGAAGAAATATTGTTCATTGCTGAGGGATACTTTCTACTTGGAGTGTCAATGATAGCATTTAGTATTATCAGTGCATACATACCTTCCATACTATATGTCAAGAATAGGCCAAAAGATACAGGAGATATGAGGCAAGAAGAATATCCGCTGTGGGATAAGATGGATGGAGGAGCAAACCACGTTATTTCCGTAGGTAGATTCGATGATGAGGTCAATATTCCTCTCAAAGATTTGATGAGCGAGATAGAGACGTACTTATTATGGCGATACTCGTATGTCTTGGTTTCAATTCATGGAATCCGTTATCTGGCGAATCCCAATAGCTACGTTCCGTATAGTTCAATTATCTTGAGGGACGAAAACGGGCGAATGATTGGGAGGGGCAGATTTAGCAGCTATCTAGTATAGCTAAATCAAATTTCTTAGATCATTCATTTATTTGGCACAATGTGGGACGAAGATGTGAAAGATTAGTATATTCGATAATGTTCCTATAAAAGTTCCAATCTATGATGTACGAAATCTGTTTGTCTCCCCCTGAGGTCGGTATTCAAATCTTCATAGTTACCACCTAGTATTTGTTTTAGAACAAACTCGAAAAGCATTTTTTTAGTAGGTTGGTTCACTAGCTCGTAAGGATAGTTAATAAATAAACAAATCCTTTAAGCAAGATGACGGAGTACAATAGCTATTTGAAAGATGAGAACAATAAATGGATAATAAAAATAACAATAATTTGGATTTAATTATGCAGATATCGGATGATGTGATCAGTTGCACTAATTGCGAACTCTGTCACACAAGGAAAAATGCGGTACCTGGTGAAGGATCTGCATCGGCAAGGGTCGTGTTCGTAGGAGAAGCCCCTGGTAGATTTGAGGATGTCCAAGGCAAGCCATTTGTAGGACCCGCAGGAAAGATCCTAGAAGCAGCACTGTTAAACGCGAAAATATCCAGGTCTCAAGTTTTCATAACCAATATTGTAAAATGTAGACCGCCTGGAAACCGAAGACCCAAACGTGATGAAATCATCATGTGCAATGACTACCTTAACAAACAAATATCGGTCATTAACCCAAAAATTGTATGCATCTTAGGAGCGACAGCATATTCGTCACTTCTGGGTGGTAAAGAAATTACTTTAAATCGAGGAAAGTTGCTAAACATCAATGGACGAAATTATTTCTTGACGATTCATCCTGCAGCGACTTTGTACAGAAGAAGTTTGCTTCGCGTCTTGGAGGAGGACTTGTTGAGATTGTCAAAATTGATCTTTGAGTAGTGATGGCAATAACAGATGGCATCTTAGGTGCAGAAGATCACCTGGTCGCATCCTGCGAGGGCTTCAGAGGGATTGATAAGAAGCAAAGTTTTTGATCTTGTTATTATTGAGCTTGAACCAGTGCATATCGATGTCGTTTTGCACTCTTTTAACAACGTACATTTTACGCCAGCTCCATGAATGAATTAGGGGTATGGCCAATGGAAAAAAAGGGAAAAGTGTTAATCTGCAGTATTACATTTATCCCAGGAAATCTTGTTTTCACCTATGAAAATAGGTGTGATCGGAACCGGAATGATGGGGGCACAATTAGCGATCAGACTAGCAAAGAGAGGACATGAAGTCATAGTCTTTAACAGGGACAGATCGAAAGCACAGATTGTCCAGCACTCTATTGCTGAAAACAGGATCAGAATAGCAAGCACCCCCGCAGAAGTAAGAAATAATTCTAAATTCGTGATAGTTTGTGTGAAAGACCATCAAGCCATTTTGGATATAACGACTGCTAAGGGAGATGTAGGCCTAATTGATTCTCCGAGAAGTGACCGGATTGGCAAGGATTTCATTGTAATTCAATGCAGTACAATATCTCCCACCGAATCCAATCATGTGGCAGACCTTTATGGCAATAAGAGCATCAAAGTGATCACTGTACCAATTATAGGAGGGATAAGTGCTGCAGAAAGAGGAGAACTAATTTTGATCGCTGCTGGTCCAAAAAAATCATTCAATCGGGCCAAGTCATTACTCAAGGACATTAGCAAACAAGTATTTTATGTTGGGTCAAATCATGGTACCGCAAGTACGCTCAAGCTTGCAGTCAACATTAACATTGCATTAATAGCTCTTGCACTTGCAGAAGGTTTGGCATTTGTGAAAGGCACTGGGTTAGACCCAGACATTTTTATCAAGATTCTTAATTCTACCTACTTCAGGACTGGTCTGAGTGAAAACAAAGGACCAAAAATTATTCATGATGAATACAGCCCCTCTTTCTCTGTTGCGAATATGGCAAAAGATCTAAAATTAACGTTGCAGACAGCGTATAGTTCAGGTCTTACACTTCCGGCTACTGCTTCATCTCACGCTATCTACAAGGCATCGGAAGCGGTGGGCCTATCGAATTTGGATTACACTTCAGTAGCTTCTTTCATATTAAGGCTAAATGGAATCAGTCGCTTCGGAAAAAGAAAAAGGTAGAATAGAGGCACTGACTTTCTACTATCGTCCCTATAGCTCAACGTTGATTTCGACGATTTACGTCTTTTCCGACAGTTAAGTCGGCTAAGGTCTCGGATAGCATATTTATTCTTGGCAACTTTTACAGGCAAAGCGGCAGTAAACTTAAAGTAAGTTAAATCAGAAGAGTGGCATATCTTAATGCTATTATTATTGAATTTTTGATGATCGTTTCTCTACAGTAAAATAATTCTTATGATGCCCGTTGGTTGATAAAATTTAGAATTGTGAGATGCAGAAAAAAGTGGATATATCACTCTTGAATGGATTTATGTACTATTCATCAGCATTGATAATATGATATTCAACCAGACAACACAAAAAAATAGTTGTAGGGTGGCCATTTATCTAAAAAATGGCCTTCGATTTAACCTGAGGCCGCCAAGAGTTTCTCTGCTTGGTTCAAGTTGCTGTTGATCTTGTCTACGTGCTCTTGAATCTCCTCTATTGGTGCACGGGTTTGGATCAACTGTCTTAAGTCTTCTCTGAGCATCAATTCAGTTGTCTCCATTAGGGTCCCATTCTGTTCCGCTAAAGGAGCTTCTATAAACTCATAGTTATCTAGATATGCTTGTATAGCTAGAGTATCAGCCTGGTCATACTTCTGATTTTCGTATGCGTCAAGTGTTTGATTTAGCAAATTGCGAATCTCAGGGATATACGCTGAAGTATCACTACCAGTACCAGAGATATTTTCTTCATTAATACCGGTCACCTCTGAAATCTCATGTATAATCGATCCAATTGCATTGGATACTAATTCGGGATTTGACTTTTCCTGAACAGCGTTTCCAAGATCTGCAAAGAATTCATTTATCACAGGAACGTCAGCTGACTTTTCTTGAGGGATCAAAGGAGATGATTCATTGAAAATTGAGCTAGCTCTCGAAATAAATGCCTGTCCATCCTGATACTCTACTATTTCCTTTAATTGACCATTCTCTATTGCTTCTTTGTATTCGTTATCTGCTACAGATAATAGGTTTCCTACGACCATGAGATTGAATGCACTGTCAGTTATCTCTTGAGCTGGAATGACCTTCCCAATAGTATCATTGAGTAATCCATTGATATCCAGAGCCTTGGTCATAAATTCTTCTACAGAAGAATTGTCTACCATATTTGAAAGCTGACCCAGAGAGGATGATAACGATCGATTTAGACTCGGATCTGTGGAATCTATCTGGACCTCGATGCTACTGTAAATCTCTTCGATAGGATGAAGGGTATGTGCCTTTGCCAGCGTCGTATTTTCAATCTCTTTATTTGCAACGGCCTGGTCTAAATGTCCCCTGATCTGCTCTATATTTGATTCAAAATCTACTAATGAGCTGTTTGAAACACTAGAACCCATATTCGTGGCATTTTGAACTGCACCAACTTCTGTTCCCCCTGATTCTTGTCCTTTCACAAATCCAGGGTATAGAGATACTGATGCAAAAATGGCCATAGCAGCAGCGAAGCAAGCGACAAAAAGGACAGAATTGATATGTTGTTTCCTTGAAGTCAAACTTTTCAATTCATCTTGCATTTTCATATTAGTTGAACCTAACTCTAAATATATACTATTTATCTCATTTGATGATTCTCGAACTAGAGAATAACAAATTAAATTTTGATGCTTAATGTCTATTCATTGCATATCACAATTAATAGGTAAAAAATATACTGATATCTCATTCTCGGGACAGAAAATCAGCATAGGCAATAAATATTAATTTAGACTAATTAGATTGGTCTAATATCAAAGAAGTGGAGAATAAATGATGACTGCGAAATGTCTGGATAACATGCAATTGGCACCTGTATATTTGTATGTTTACAGTCACATTTGGAACATTCGAAATTTAACCTAGAATCCTACTCGGCAACAACACGGCCGTATTCCGCTCTAACTTCTTGATATTATACTGACCAAATCCTTGCCGGGTAGGATATTATCTTATACATGATAGCAGTTCTGGGAATATAGCAGAGGCAATGCTATTATGCGTCTTCACAATTGCTAGAACTTGGAATTCCTTGTATTCACAATGTACTTGTCAATTGGGGACCAGATCATGAATTGAAGTGGATAAAAAAGTTTCAAACAGAGGAAAGAAGATTTTCCAACGGTTATTTCCAACCCTAGATTCCGATTTCAATCGAAGGTCATAATCATCATCGGTTTGGGAGGAACGAATAAGCAGATCATATTCAACTCAAGTCTATTATCAGAACTGTTCCAAGTCAGAGAAACACAACGGTGATGCATATCGATATTAAAAGTATGATTAAATGTGTTAAGATGGACAACCTTCCATTTGTTGAATATAATACCATTTGGCAGTAATCTCTTTTTCTATCTGGAGCTTCTTGAATATGGCAGAACTGACACTCTTCCTGGGGGTCATCCTTTGGCCGCCCTCCCCAACACTGTCTAAATACTTCTTTCCATATTCTATCGCTATTCTTGAGGAGTATCAGCCTGTACTATTACATCAAAATGCATTACTCGGTTAGCCTTTTTTGTAACATATGTATCATACACAGCGCATTGCATTCTAGTAGTCTCTTGCTACATCAATATTTATTCTGTATTAACATTCTCATCACAGAAAAAATGCTTCTAATCTAGTAGATACATCACCTACACATCTCACGAGGTTTTTTTGACTAGATTCCAACATGTAATATGATATTAACACCGCAACTCATTCCATGATTGTCTCTGTATTAGGCAAAGGATCCAGATGCGAATATAATTTTAGATGGATTATGTGACATTGGTTATTTTATTATCTCCCAAACTCCAATTTTTGTTTATCCATTGAGATAATCTGGGTTAAGTACCACTAGAAATCTAGCGTAATTTGCAAACCACACTACACAATATCAGATGTATCTCATCATCATAATTATTTTTAGTTTGCAATCACGGTGCCTTCAATTCACCGGACAACCTTTGCTTTGATTTTAAGATTGAAGATATCACAATCGATAATTCTATTGCACTTGTTGAGTACTGTTTTTTAGAAACGACAGTGTTTTGTACCATGCATCTGCGGTTTGGTCAGGAGCATAACTGTCCCTTGATGGGTTGGCAAACGCGTGTCCTACTCCTTTGTAAACATATATCTCGTTAGGAATTCCAATGGAATCTAGTGCCGCTTTAAAATTTGTCACATTCTCAACCGAGATTGAATCATCTTGGTCCCCAAGATTCCCAGTACTGGCCACTTGATCTTAGAGAGTTCATCCGGGTCAGAAACTAATCTTCCGTAATAAATTACAGTTGAAGACAACGGATATTTCGGTTTTCGGTTCTGAGTTTAACGCAATTGCAGAGACTGCTGACCACCGAAACACCCAACTAGAGAGGCTATCTGAGATGCATTAACATTCTTTAAGGAAGCAAGATATCTGACAGCAGCACGGAGATTTGCGATGGCCTCAGTCGGATTCTCCCTCACTGCTCCAGATAATAGCCCGGCATCTTCCTGATTTAAAGCAACTTGACCGTTGAACAAGTCCACAGCAGTTTAAAGTCATAAATAATGTTTAAGGCTTATGTATCAATGGTGAATGATATGTCTGAAAGGATAACAAGAGACCGTGACATGGAATTAGAAAATATTATCGGAAACTTGATGATAGCTGAATATCAAGTCGATAGACTTCAATCTAGATTGAGTGAGAGGGTAGGGGGTTTAGGATCAGGAAGTAACAAAAAATCCTCTTCATTTGTGTTTAAGAAAAATGATAAATGGTATAGAGTCACACTTTCTGTTGAGGAGATGACTAACATAAATATCATTGATGATATGACTTAGATATATTCTCTCATAGATGCATTAAACTCTGAAGTACCTAACGCCAATTATCAAATCTATTTACCATAAAACATCAAAAATAACTAAATAGGTTAAGTAATTTTTGTCACTGCATCCTAAACTAATATTCTAGTCCCTATTTTAGTATCTGATTCAATTACTTTGACAATATTAGTAACGCTAGATCGTAATATCACAGTAGGGATTCTTGAGCGTTCTATTATTTTTAGAGCGACCATATCCATCAGATCGTACTTTCCTGCCATTGAGCTATTTTTGCCCAATACCTCTATGCATTTATCAACGCTAACCGTCTTGAAAATCTTTGCATGTCGGTTAATATTCGGATCAGAATCATAAATCCCATTGACATCTGTAGCGTTCACAAATATCTTAGCTTTAACCTTTTCAGCGACCAATGCAGAAGTTGCATTAGTACTCTGGCCAGGATGCAATCCTCCTAAAATCACTGGTTCTCCTTTCTCAGCTGCAATAGAAACTTCATCGAGATTTGTGGGTACCTTTGGGTAGACACGGCTACTTACTGAATGCAGCAACAACTGAGCATTGAGCCTCGATACTTCTATGCCCAATATATCAAGGCTTGCTTCGTCACTTCCAAGTTCTCGTGCAAGATCAATATAATGTCGGGCAATATTTCCTCCTCCTGCAATAACTACCGGTTGTACACGTCTATTCAGTTCGGTTATCATTACTCCATACTCCTTAATGGATTCCGACCTTGCGCTACTACTAAAAATACTTCCACTAAGTTTAATGACTACCCTTTTTTTCATGAGTTGTTTACTCATCCTATCTCTAACTCTTTGCTGATCTCTCAAATCGGGTCCCCAAGTACCTTACCGATAGTGGATGTCACTGCATTCCTGCTATCCGCAGTTGTGTATATTCTCAGCATATCAAGAAATCCTGTAATTGAATTGATAACAGGAATTTCTGAGATAGGGGTATCGTATGCCCATTCTTTGTCAACCAAGATAATGGAATTGATTTCTTCTTTAGAGGGCGTAAGTGGCATTGAGGGTGCTATGGATGCGTCCACAAAAACAGTATTCTCGTTTACCCCAGCAACATCGCAAATACGAAGTCTCAACTCTTCAAGTGTCTTGACACTCATCTTGTTGTACAATCTGTCCCGCTTATGTAAAAATTTTTCATAGACACATTTTAGTAACCGCCTATCTCTATAGTCTCTAGCTAACTTTGATGCATTGTCATTCTTGTCAAATGAACAAATTTGTTCAAGAGTAATCTCATCTGTTAGGCTGAGAAATTCGTCAAGTGAAATCTTAGTGATTTGTAAGTGATTATCTGCTTGTGCTAAGGAATGGAGTAGCATTACCTCTGCAGATCGAACTGTCTTATGAAAATAGACGGCTTTGAACATTTCGTATCTGGATATAAGCATCGATTCAAATGAATAAAGAGCAGATTTATTGATCGCCAAGTGCCCTGTTGCAACCACTTCAAATGAAGCTATTAGTCTATGATAATCAATCTTGCCGTATTCAGCTCCGGTAAATAGACTATCCCTTGGCAAGTAATCCATGATATCTGCGGATAAGCTACCGGCAATTATTTCGTTTAAGAAACCTGATCTTGACTCTCCAAATGATAAGCTGCATATATCTGAAGGAGTATACCCGTGCCCACTCAAAACGTCGCTAATCTCACTTTCGAGTATCACTTTTTTCCCAATATCTTCATGTGTCATATTGCATTTACTCTCTAAAACCTCTTCGAAAAGATGAGAGAAGGGTCCATGACCAACATCATGTAGGAGAGCAGCTAACCTCAATTCTTGTAAATTGTCTTCGCTATCGATGAAACCCTTTCTCAGGAGGCTCTCTCCAGCATACCCCGCAATATGCATTGTCCCTAACGAATGTTCAAACCGGGAATGCTGTGCACTGGGATAGACAAGATGAGCTCCAGCAAGCTGTCTAATCCTTCGCAACCTCTGAAATACCGAGGTATCTATAAGGTCTCGCTCGACAGCACTGAAGCTGATATATCTATGAACTGGATCCGTAATCTCGCCAATAAACTTCATGGAGCGTAACTCATAATCGGGAATTGTTCTTTAATAGATTATCTGCAAGAGTTTGTGATCTTGGCATATTGGCTAGAATGATAATCTTTGTATTTTATTTCAACTCTTTGGGACTACGCATTAGTCATTCTTGTAACTTCCTTTAAAAGATCGTAGTTGTCAATCGGTTTTTTGAGAATGGTGCAGCTGGGGAATTTACGTAAGGCAAAATCAAACACCATCTCCCCCGCTGTTATAAAGCATACTTTAACTTTACTATCGATTTTTCGCAGTTTCTTGCACAACACAAGCCCATTCATTTTAGGCATTCTGATATCAATTAGGAGGAGATCGTACAAACCTGGTTTGAAATTATCTAGTGCTAGGAATGGATCATTAAATACATCCACTGAAAATTGATCCTCGAGGACTATCCTCAAAGTAACGTTCACATCATCCTCGTCATCTACAACCATAATTCTCTTTCTCATTTTGATGGTCGCCTGTCATTTCTGCTACTTGGTATGATACGCAACCGCTGAAATCCTCCTCATCATGTTGTCGCCGTGTATATGAAAACGATGAAGTCGATGTCATTTCGAGGGCAGCTATCAATTTAATAATCATTGTAATAGATAAGTATTATCTGCAAAATAGAATATCTGTAATACTTGACAATACTAATATACTAGTCCAAAGAGGAGATTCAAAGGTTCTTAAACATGCAAATTAGCTTAATTAATTGTCTCTATAGTTACTTTGTGCTAAGGCGGAATTGTCATTCTTGAGTATAATCAACAAAATCGCGGGACCATGGCTAGGCAGAGCACCTTACCAATGCGGATTATAACGTTTGAGGTACTCTAGGCCTTCTTTGGTGATCACCAGCTCATTCACGAAATTTCGTTCTACTAACCGAATATCCATTAGAACTCCTAACCATGTTTTAACAAGTTGTCCATCTCCAATGAATCTTTCCACTATCTGATCTTCATCCATGCCCTCTGATACACACCTAAGTATGTACAATGCAGACTGAAGCTCAGAGAGTCTATTGACATAGAAATTCCTCTTTATCGTATGTACCACACCTATTCCCATTAGCAATATAATACAGAAAGTTGATAGTTATTGGGCCAAGAGCTTAATAGCATTTGAGCAAGTTTTACCGTGAATTTCCCATGGATTAATCTTCTAAAGGCAGGACAAATTCTCCTTTAGGATATTGTGTTCGATTCGTGATTAGATGTCAAATTAATATATGATGATGGTTCTTGTACTTATGATGCTCCAAATATTGATGAATTTTAGTCAAAAAAATATAACGTTGTGACTTAAATGGCTTTCGTCCGAGAATGAACGCACGAACCCGAGATCGATCGAGATACAAAAAGTTTTACAAAGTGTTAAGAAATATTGCAAAATCAACGACGATAATAGCGATGAACAGCTTTTACAGTACATTACAAAGAATACTCCAATTGGTACCCCGTAAACAATCATGTATGGACCCAAAAATTCAAAATTGATGAATTCTGACAATGTCACAACAAATATAGTTAAAAAATACTATCCATCTAAAAATCAAAATTTGTTAAGTGAACACCAAGAAGATGCCGTAACGGTTGTATAAACACCTATCATGATATCTCAGCAGGGAGGGTATTCGGTTCAATTAATTTAGAAGTTTAATAACCAAGTTGGATTTAAGCAACTATTCTCATACATATCTGGAGCTACGATACGGTCTTTATATCTCCCTTAAATTCTTCCAATCCATCCTGAAGCATTCGTTGAACTATCTTTTGTCCTTCTTCCAAGGTCAATGGCTTTGACTGGGCTTTTGCATAGCCATCATTGTCGCAGATGAACAGCATCATCTCATTTCCTCTTGTCATTGATCCTGTAAGCATTTCTTCACCTACTGGTTCGAATCCCTTATTGGTTTGTTTGATCGTATAGGTGAGCATAGCAAAGCCAGTATAGTTAAACAACTTCATCTGGGCTTTTCTTGATCTCTCAGACCCCAAAAAAGCAGCTTTATGATATTGCATATGCTGGTTAATTACCTCGTCTGGAATCAATATTGCAGTGTTGATCGTACGGTATGGATTCAAGATGCATGATACTGTAATTAGACATTAGTTACAGTCAGGATTTATTACTTTTTCCCTCTATTGTCACGCGCAGCTGAAGTAGTATTTGTCATATCAATCAAAGATCTCAATGATCGGTATCTATTATAATCATTAAGTAGAATCTCTGCCAAATGTTTTGTAATATCTGTAACACTAAGCAAACCACATATTCTATTATCCTCCTCTAGAACTACTAGATGCTTAATCTGATTATGGGTCATGATTCTGGAAGCGGTATCTACCGAATCGTATGCCATAATAGTGATCAAAGGTGATGACATTATTTCCTCTACGGCAAATCTACTTGCTGACATGTCTTTTAAGCAAACACGTCTGACTAGATCTTTTTCAGTAACAATACCAATTGGCTTTGTCTTCTTGTCTATAACGATCACAGAGCTTATTCCTTTTTTAACCATGACCTCAGCAACATCTCTGGCTGTATTACCAGATTCTGAAGTGATCGTGACAGTATCCTCACTTGACATTATCTCGCTTACTGCGCTCACGGTAATCATATAGCTCGTATGCCTTTTTTAAATTACTGGAGATTCATGCCCTCTTAGTAGACACAGTGAATTCGAGTACACTACGCTGATCGTCAGCCGTAGCGTATGTCTCATTGGTTAGGCCGCCTTCCCGACGGTTTTCATAAGACTTTCCACGAGTTTATTCTGCTCTATACCACTCAAACTATGCATGATAACTTTTCTAGTAATAAACACGTGAGTAGTATTGAATTTCTTCTTCATTGATTAATATTCTTAGATGACAATCCCTGCATAGCATATACTTTGAGGATACAGGAAGTTCTTTTTTGCATCTGTTGCAGAATTTTCGTAGCATCCAAATAATGTAAAATTGCTATTTGAATTTAACTCTATGTATGCATAAGAGAACCATATGGCGCATCGAATAACGTGGGCACAAATTAATTGTCACCTTCGCACTAATGCATTAAATGAATACTTTGTAATTATTTAATTACAATATAAACCCCGGACTTTTATAGAATTGGGATAATTAACCGTCTATGGAACTTCCTAGAAGGAGAGGAAAATCGCTGTCATATCAATACCATCTCCAAGAGAAGTATCAAGATAAAGACAAACAAGTGGATAAAGGTGTTAAGGCAAATTATTCGTCAAATTCATTTTGCCACTCATGTGACTCCATCTGGATGATCTTCGACGGAGCGACCGGCGAAACTATTTGTACGAATTGTGGTACTGTTATAACGGATAGGCCTACGATTTTGGAAGGTGGCCCAAGTTCTATTGAATCATTCGGTACTTCTGTATCACTTGCCTTTCCTGACAAAGGCCTGTCAACAGTTATCACTACTGCAAATATCGACGCCTCAGGCTCAATTTTAAATCACGACCAGATTCAAAACGTAAACAAAATAAGGTATTTAGATAAGGTTTCAAATAATAATAGAACTCAAATTAGAAACCTCAAAAATGCCTTTGTTACTATGGCCGCCATCAGGGACAAATTGACACTCACAGATCCCGTCATGGAAAGAGCAGCTTATTATTATCGTAAAACACTCCAAAACAAACTAATAAAAGGGAGATCTATCAGGGAAATGGTGGTCGCTTCCATATATGCTTCTTGTAAGGAGATGGAAGTACCTAGAACTTTGTGCGAGATATGTGACGCAGCGAACGCAGATCCTATATTTGCAGGTAAATGTTACAGAACGATGGCAAGAGAGTTAAGATTGAGTCCGTTAATTGTTGATTCTTCGCGATATATATCAAAAGTTGCCGATAGCGCCTGTGTCAGCCAAAAAACATCCAGAAGAGCTGTAGAAATGTTAGATGTTGTGAAGAAGCACGCAATATCCTACGGAAAGGATCCAAAGGCTCTTGCAACTGCAGTTCTTTATGCCGCATGCATAAGAGAAAATGAACCCAAAATTAGTCAAGCAAAGATAGCAGCCGCAGGGAGCATCAGTGTGGTCACTTTGAGGAAAAGATTTTCAGATATATTAAGAATAATTCCAAGAGATACCAATAGTTGTGCGTGAATATAGCACAGTCAGGATGCGATCATCGCAAGATTTGTTACAGAGAAAACAAAACCTTTGTTGCTCCTATTTGATTCGAGTTTATGTCTTATTGCAGAGGCCATATTTGTCTCCACTGTCTGGACGCAGGCTGAATACGATCCGAATTATCACACATTGCTTGATTTTTCAGATGGTTGTCATTGCTAGTGACAATCCAATTTTGATTCCTCTCCAAGTCTGGGATAGAAGGGATGCATTGATAAGAGACGTCAAACAATGAATTTATTTGCAGTTTAGTAATTCTAACCATTCTAGTGACAATGTGTCACAACACTATTAACTACCTCAAGATCCAAAATCAGAAGGTATATGCCGCATTTTGGTTTGCTTACAAATCCCTCCAATGAATTGTTAAGCGAAATTAGAAAAATTCATCTTCTGGGTTTTGAATATGTAGAGATTGCTATCGAAGGGCCAGAAGGAAGTCCTCAAGTATTAATCGACAGACGGATCGGGATAACAAGACTACTCCAAAAATTTGGATTAAGACCTATTGGTCACACTGTACCGTGGGTAGATTTGGGATCGGATTATGAGTACATTAGGCAAGCTTGGATTCTTGAAGCAATGAGAAACATTAAAGCATGTAGGCAAGTCGGAATCGGCCTTGTTAATTTTCACAGTAGCCTTAACGGGGGAATGTTTAAAGGTGAAAAAAGACGTAGGCTCTTGGAAAATTGGATCAAAAGCCTTCGTGAAATTGTGAGATATGCAGACTCCTATGGTATGCAGATAATGTTAGAGAACGTTCCCCTTTCTAAAGGGGTGCATAAACTTGAAGAATTTAAATACATAGTCGACAATGTAGACGGTTTGCTTGTTCATCTAGACATCCCTCATGCTTTCACATCCGCGGGCATGCAGGGGATAATAGAGTATATTCATTCATTTAGGGATAGAATTGTCCATATTCACTGGCACGACAATAATGGAATAAGGGATGAACACCTCCCCGTAGGACGTGGCCTCATCGATCATGAGCTAATAGTACGAGAATTAAGGTCGATAAATTATGATAGAACCATAACCTTGGAAGTCTTTACGAATAGTGCTGACGGGAAGGCATCTGCGGAAGTACTAAGAAAGTTGTGGTCAGAAATTTGATAATGGTGTAAAGCCCAAGGTACTCGCTAAATGCTATAAACGTGAATTGGTAAGAAAAGTTGTGTAGGAACTTCTTTGCATTAATCATACGTAATAGGAATTTATAAAATCAGCGTCTAATAATGGGACTGAAACTAGGATTCTCGGGCACGAATATTACTAATTCTCGCTTGAAGTATGCAAATTCTTCTATAGGTTATCTATCCCCAATTAGTATACCATTAAGAGCAGATTTATTTCCAAGTAGTTACTTAAAATTTACCTAAATACTTGTGTGCAACTCTAATAATGGACATAGAAAAATGAAAAACAGGGATAGAGCGGAGATAAATGCGATGATCCTTGACATTGCAACCCACGGTAGAGTTACTAAGACAAAGATTATGTATAGAGCGTACTTATCGTATAACAAACTTGGAGAATATTTAACCGATCTGGGGAAGAGTGAGCTATTGGAATACGAAGTTGGAGCTCAAACCTATCGTACTACGGAAAAAGGAAAACGCTACTTAGAGATACATAGTAGAATGAATGAACTGATTTCCATCAATAGAGAAATAGCATTCTAGAGAGCCATCTAATTCCCATACTGCATAGAGTGAAGCGAAATTCTATCATTGGTATGCTATATACGTCACCCAGAGATTATATTAGAGTGAAATTCTTGTTGTGGATTCCATTTCTACCTAAGAAAATATTTTGCTCAAATATATACACTACATCGCATAGATTATTAGACAACACTAGTATGCAATAAAGGTGCGACGAAGAGAAAGATCTCTCTAATAGGAACACTATATTTCATGTACATGATCTGATTATTTTATGATGTACTTTCAACTCATAATGATGAAGGTCTCGTAATTTTTCATGAATTTAGTTCCTATATAGTGTTAATCCAATTATCTTTGTATAAGGCTGTCCCTTTGCAAACGATTCAGCAATTTTTTTGACAAATTCTAAATCGACTTGTGGCGGCATTGGCGGATCGAATGGATCTACATATACTTCGACTATCGTTGGCTTCTCGGTCAAAGCTTCATTTAGGATAGGTTTGACGTCTCTAGGCTGTGTTACAGTATAACCCTTTTCCCCCACATACCTCAGCAAGTTTTGCGTAATCTATAGGCGTAAATTCTACTCCAAACTCAGGATTTCCTAGAAAGGCCATTTACTCCCAGCGGATCATCCCCAGAACGCTGTTTTTAATTATTATTACTTTGATCGGCAAGTTGTATTGAACCGCTATGGCAAACTCTCCCATTAACATATGAAGCCACCATCTCCTACGAAAGCTATAGATTGTCTTGTTGGAAAGGCGATCTGAGCTGCGATGGCAATGAAAGAGATTAACCTAAGCAGGAATTACAAGATCGTTATTACAATAGCTTTATCCAACTTGACGGAATTTCATAAAGGTAAACCATTTACGAGAATGAAAAGGGACGATATAATAGCTTACCTTAATTCTCTCAGAAAACCGGGCGATCCATCAAATAGATGGATAGGAACATACAATCTCGATCTCTTGTTTATCACCAGATTCTTTAAGATGTGCCAGACCTTTTCTGTAGCCTAGTGTTACAGAAACAAAGTAGCAATGCTTATTCACTTGAGGCCTTATCAGGTCTTTGATGAACAAAATTAACTATCTGACTATCTTTGCGGGACTTGTCGCAGCGATTGGTTTAGGGTCTCTTGTCGCTCCAGTCTTCGCCAGCGCGGATCAAGCGGCTCTTCAATCCATAGATGGCTACTTGGAAGAATGTATCAAGGAGTTAGAGGCCGATAATGCCCAAGGAGCATTAGGCCAATGCCAGTCAGCCGACGATGAATTGGATGCACTTTTAGGAAATGCAACTGGCTAATCATAGATCTTTGAACATATTTAGCAACAGATAAGCAGAGACGACGTCTGTACAGATAAGAAGACTCCAACACTTTATTTCGTGACTGAAATGTATATGTTGACGGAGGGAGTGTAGAATAACCTTTTTTTAGACATCTGACGACGGGTCACTTTACTAGTTATTAGTTCCTAAGTATGAGACTTAATTCTATATGGAATATATACGATGGAACAAAATTTAATGTACATCGGTGAGTACGCACCGAAAAATATTATGCAGGCTGCAGTTACACAGGAACCAACACCAGAATGTATTCACCTACGTCACATAGCCAACTAGGACGCGACTACAACCAGATCAATTCGAGGATGTCGAAGGAAATGTTATTTATGGGTCTGATTGTCCTAAGGAAGGATTGTCGATTGGAATCTTTGAGTTGATAGCGGATGAAAAATCAATCCAGGCTGGAAATCTACCGGAAACATATCCTTTGAGTACAGACACCTATGTCTTAGGTAAATACCAAAAACCTCAAATCAAATTGAAAAGAGATTTCAAAACCTCTATCTATAGTTGACCTAAGAGATAGGAGTATACATAATCAATGCCTTTTGACATTAGAGTTGGAGCTATTCCAACTCGATATCAAATCACTGAATGAATTGGATGAACATTTGAGTCTATTAACAGTTAGATGTCCAAAAGAATCTGCGATAATGTGGTGAGCCGGCAATTAACTCGAAAAGCTGGTCGTGCTTTGAAGAGTTACAACCCGATCACAGTGCAAATTAATTCAAAGTTGATCGAACATTCAAAGAATTAATAGTCTCTCATCAGGCTCGATTCTGCTAATTCATGTAACGCTTGTTCTCTTTTATCTATGAATTTATTAAATACAACGATCAGAGTTAATTCCCATTTTAAATGAACGGCATTGAGCGGCTCTTTGAACGCTGATTGAACAGGCGGTTGAACGCCCATAAGGTAATTCTCTTTGAACGTTTTGAACGTTCAAGATGTTCAGCATTAAACCAACTCATGGTCATGCATGAGTAAGGTAATCTAGTAATCGAGTACGAAAGTTAATACTCGATATGAACAGTTAAAAGGGTACTTTCGTTTGGGCGTCTTCTACTAAATATGTGATATGTATGATATCACTAGTGGATGGACATCCCCTTAATTGAGGGACTATTGTAGAACTAGCTTTTACTCAATTCTAAGAGTCAACCAAATGCTGTACAACAGCACTCGAAACGCGTTGTCCAGTTACTCACCGTTGCTGCTTCCAGCAGCATTTCGAATACTATTCTTCATTGAAATTATCAAATGGTTATCTAACCGTGTTAAGGTGAGATATAAAGCAAATCACGATAACGGTGGAGGTAGTTTATTTGCCCCCAGTCTTTATCGTACATTTTGGGCATATTCCCTTATCCGATCTAATGGAACAAAGCTTTCCCTTAGAGTTGAATGGACTATGAGAATAGATGAGGCCGCAATTCTCACATCTGTGAAGGTGAGTACTTTCGCGAAAGATTTCGGAATTTTTTAACTGCTTGTCTATAACTATCCAAAGGTTGTCGCTGTCATTCATTCCACAATCCCTCTCACGAATATAGATCACAACACGTAATCTCCATATAAAAAGTCAGTGGATGGAAGCAGAAAAATTTCATAGACTTGTATTCACCGGTCTAAGGTAATCTAAAAAAACTTGATTTGCAGTAAACATTGAATCGAAAAGAACAATTTGCACTTGATTTATCACATTTATTCCCGTGATGCATTGAACAAAAAAGTTCAAATAAGCACTTTTTGATTAAAACATGCTATTTGATTCACTTGCGGTTTTTTGTATAATTTACCTCTGGGCATATTTTCAAAATGTCCGCAAGTCTCTTTCTTAGGGTTACTATACTTATGTTGCCTGCTGCTGCTATTCTGGATTGACTGATATTCGCCTCATTTTTCTTTAAACAAGAGGCATACAAGACGGCTGAAGCTACTGCTTTAGGATCTTTGCCATGACAAATAGGATTCTTTTTTGCTATACTCAACATATTTACCGCTTCTCTATACGTCTGTTGACTGATCTGTGCATTGGTCGCTATTTTAGAAATGTATGATGATGCGTCAACTATGGCAGGGTTAATTTTTAATTTTCTGGACATTATTCTGTAACACCTACCTGAAAAAATAGGCTCTGCATTCGCAGCATATGATATCTCTTGTAATGTCCGTGGAACACTCATTTCTTTGCATGCGGCATATACGCTAGCTACAACCATTTCCTTTATTGCCCTTCCTTTGATCAATTTACTGTCAAATGCTTTTCGATAATAGTATGCAGCTCTTTCTATTACGGGATTGGTGAGTCCTAACTTGTCGCTAACCGTTGCCATAATACCGAATGCGTTCTTAAAATTTCTTAGATGATTCTTGTTATTACCCCAGATCTTGTCCAAATACCTAATTTTGTTACTTGATGTAATCTGTTCTTGATTTAAGAGAGTACCATTAGCATCAGTATTTGAGTAGGTTATAATAGTTGACAGACCCTTATCAGGGAAAACAAGAGAAGATGGCATGCCAGATCTGTTTTTCGCGTTTATATCGCTTACCGGGGTTTCCTGCCTATCCAAAACGACGGTACCACAGAACGTACAGATTATTTCACCAGTTAATCCATCGAAAATTGTCGCTTCACTCTTGCATGATAGACATTTGCGCGAATTAGTAGTTATTATGGGATTATTTTGCCGTTCTATTTCTTGAACAGCGTTAACGGGATATTCGTATAGAATATATTCACCATGTTGTATAGATTCCTTATTCATTACATCCATTTAGCTTATCTTTTATAAAAAACGTTGGTGTTTTGTGTAATTTAATTAATCAAATACGTTAAATAACTCCACTTGTAATTAAGCAAGTACAATGTATTCCCCGGGAATGGAGACGTAGGTGCCCTTCCATGAAGACAGCTACTAAAAGACGCAAATCTGCTACGGAAGGCGTAACGTTTAGGCTTCCTTCCGATAACCTCGAGCAATTATGCAAGGAAGCCGAGACAAGACAGATAAGCGTTAATACCCTTGTAAATCAGATCGTCAACGAGCACCTGGATTGGCATCTCTATGCTGCTCAGGCTAAACTATACTATGTACCAAAGCCATTCATATCGAGAATCCTTGAAAGATTTACAGAACAACAATTATCCGAATTAGCAGAAGCGAGCGCTAAGAAGGATTTTGTTGACATAGGTTTACTGTTACGGGGAGAATTTACGATGTCCTCATTCATAAGTATCCTGGAAAACTGGTCAAGAGTTTCAGATATTCCCTACAGAGCCGAAGAGATTGAAAATACTCAGAAGATCATAATTGAACATAATATGGGGTCAAAGTACTCTTATTTATTCAAGGAGATTTACAGGTTATTGTTGGAGAACTCTTTTGAAATAAAGGCGAAGTTTGATATCACAGATAATACTATTGTTCTAACCTTCGATCAGGAAGCTCGTCCGTTGGAAAAAGAGACTGAATGCTAAACATTAGACAAGGATTTAAGGGTACTCCCTTAAAGCATTTTTAACTTTATGTGTCAGAATGAACATTCCGATGAGTTCATGATTCTAGCATATTTTTAGAAATATCCGTTTTCTATGATTTAACCTTCGCACACATTCCAATATCATAATCTTTTCTAGAACCAGATTTGGATCAAAAAAAAATCCCAACCCTATCATGAAGAATTCTACAACATGGATGAAAGTAGATGTGATCTAAGTCGCACCACCATTTAATTAGAAACTATATATTATTAATATAGCAATCATAGATTGCATAAATACAGAAAATAAAAAAATTTAATTTGCCGTAACTTCCCAGAGACTAAATTACCATTTGATTCTAGTCGATTTTTTCCTTAATCTTCTCTTTATCGTATTCTGTGTCTAAATCTCTATCTGTGTCTTTAACTTTGTTGAACACGGCCTTTGCTCCTGCTTTTACTTTGTCTTTGACATCCTCTGCGCCTTCCTTTACTTCATGTCCGGCATCCTTGACATCATCTTCAACATCATTATTACTATCGACCTCATATCTGGTTTCTTTTTTTACTTCAAATTCGCCCATTGTATCTTCACAAAAATAATACTCAACATTCTATTTATAGCTTGTAAAATTGAAAGAATTGAGAGCTCAACTGTATTTTTGCAACTTTGATGCACGCGGATGAAGGGGATACCAATTTTCCCTGTTAAGTAACGCTATTATATTTTGTTTACTAACTCTAACTACAAATAATGAAAAACCTGTTTGAATCAAGAAAACTGCCTTATTTAGCCGTACTGACTTTAACAGTAGCGGTAATGACATCATTAACATATGGAATGGAAAGCCAAATGGCGCAAAATGTGTTTGCTCAGAATGAATCGGCGGATAGTGCTCAATTGCAGACAGCAAACGTGACCGGAGAACTTACCAAGCCAGAGGGTGGTAATCCATATGGTGGAGAGAAAATCGGGGATATCACAATATCTTCAGATGGTCACCAAACGGAGATCAAGGGATTAGTCAGCGCATCTCCTGCAGAAGGAAATGTTTATGAGGCTTGGTTAGGTGACGCTGGTGGATCAGAATACAAACTTAGCTTAGGACAGCTCCTCGAAAATGGAACAATAGATGTAAGTCAACACTTGGTCAATCCATTTACGTACACTATATTCTTCGTGACGGAAGAGCCACAGGACGATGTGGATCCCAACTCAGCTGATGCCATAGCTGGAGTCCAATTAAAAGCTCCATTTGGACAATAATAGGGCTTACGTCCTTCTTTTTATTGCACAATCCTATTTACTATTTAAATTAAGAGCAATGTTGAATGTTTGGATCTTGTGATTGATAACCATGTGTTAGGTTCACTCATGACCAAAGTTACTCAAAATAGAGAATCCGAATCAGCAACGACGCTCCCTTTGGTAAATCTGGAAGATTTCGAATGGGACAGACGTGAATTTCTGTTGATAGTGATACCATTACCAAGGCTGCCGCCACCCATGTTACTTGCATTATGGCCATCTCCTCGAACAAAATTCTGAGAAGGATCAAGGTCATAGCCAGCTATGTAAATCGAACTCTCAGCTTGAGAGATGGCATCATAAATGAGTTTGAATGTTTCCTCTCCGTCCACCGTGAAGACTATATGGTTACCGTACGTGATTTCTCCGAAACGCTTTCTCGCCTTGCGAGCATGCATAGATCGCTTTAGAATTCCACGTTTTGCCAAGTTCTTTTTATCTACCATGTATTTTTCCCTGACCAGTACAGATACCCATCATGTCATGAATAGATAGTCCCGTCATCCCTTTAGACGGCCTGATTCAACTGCTTATCCACCATTGCATACTATATTAGGTTTGGCACAAAGTCTTCTTTATCTATCCTATCGACATCCGAGCTATTTCAGTAAATTTAGAAAGATCAGGGCTGAGTCGATCTCCCTCGCTATAAATAGGGATTCAACAACGTCACATTAGGAAATACAAAAAAAGATTAATCCGTCAACGTGTCTACAGCCTAACCGCTTTGATTTTGTCCTCCTTGATTAAAGAATTCCTGCACACCTTTTGATACATTGCCAAGGAGTTCTCCTGTTTCATTTCCCACTGCTTGTAACCCTTCACCAGTTCTATTTCCAGTAGTTTGTAATGCTTCACCTGTCTGGTTTCCAGCAGTTTGTAACCCTTCACCAGTTCTATTTCCAGCAGTCTGCATAGCTTCACCAGTTCTATTTCCAGCAGTCTGATTCGATCCCTGAGCGAACAGAGGATCTGACACGGACATAACCGAAAGGAGGCCTGAAAACAACACCAGAGCGACGCCTATTGTACTATATTTCACTTTACTTGTGACCATGTTACGATCAATTACATAACTAATCCTGCTACTCTATAATCTTTTCTTTTTAAATGATCATGCTTAAGATTATTTTTTTCTTAACTAATCTTACATTTCTTTCGCGAAGGGCCAGGATACGATGAAAAATACCTTTGGACAATTAGTATTATAACACTTTTCAATTGGTTAACTGATCCATGCTATGGCAAAAAAATGAATCGGCTTTTCATAACAGCTTGAAGTGGTATTCTACTATCTAAAAATTTGCATAGCCTCGGAGCTTATGACTAATCATTACTAACTCATATTTGTCGAAAATAAAGATCTCTTATCCTAGAACAAAAAATATGCTTTCACGATCTTTCCTTTATAGTTAGTGTTCACTAAAAAATTGTGGCGAACAATTCCAACCCCTTAGTAAGTTGTGTTTCATCAATATGAAAGATCATTTAAAGTCTCTGATGTTTTCATAATTCTCGACCATACGAATGCTATCATCTAGATCTGACTTAGATTCTCGATCTTTTCCCGCAGAAGAGCCTCTAAATGTTTCTAAGTCTTTCGCGTATTGTTCAGTTGACGGGGCTTCGTTAACCTCTCCTTCTTCTCCATGTTTGAATCGGTCAAGAACCTCTTGTTCGCTTATTAGGAGCCACAATATGTGACCGTCAAATGCATCTCCTACATATTTTGGGATCCAGATGTTTTCCTTTCTTAATGTCCCCTTTTCTACTCTTACGTAGTTCTGTGAAAACTCTTTGATCTCGCCTAATTCTTTTCCGTCATTCGTTTTTACTTTTTTTCCTTTGAGGACATCCCATAGTACGGTCGGCCCCCCTCCACTGCTAGTGCTTGAAGACATATTTAGACTGTATAGTGCATAATAGAACAAAAAGGTATTCATTTAACAAATCGTTTTATACACAGTTAATGCAAAGCGATATATCTTTTGTTGTATAAAGCACAATAGCAAACAGAATTGGGAATTGATGTTATTTCTTGGGATACGGTTATTGATAAGAAAGTAAAATCAAGTGATGATCAGGATCTTGGTAAAGTACATACTATCACCAAGGACTTTGTGCAGACAAAAGAAGGATTGGTTTCGAAGAAGTATTATTTTATACCTAAGTATTATGTACGGGGTTATGACGGTGAACACGTCTGGATTTCTTTGACAAAAAATGATGTCAAGACCAAATTTGAGAGGGATAATGCTCCGACTGATTTGAAGGACTTTTTGCCCGAGGGATACGACGAGAAACGAACCTCCACGATTAGAGATTTCCCTGAATTTGAAAATCAGGTCCCATCATTTTCACCAGTTAACATGGGTCAAGCTGGTACTAAGATCCAGAAAGACAAACTTGTGATGCCCTGGGAAGATGTTATTGGCAAAAAGGTAAAATCTATAGATGAGCACGAAATAGGCGAAATTAAAAGTGTATTCTCTTCATTCATTGAAGTTGAAGAAGGTTTGCTTCGAAAGGACCGTTACTATATTCCAAAATATTACATCGAAGGTTATGACAATGAAGAGAATGTAATCACTTCTCTTACCAAAGAAAATATAAAAGAGAAATATCAACGTAATGGTCCACCATTAGAGTCAGAGTTGGACACACAAGAGTATCTCGAGAGGAAGCAAGCGCAAGACGAAAAACACCCACAGGTCTTTGTAAACGGAATCCCATTTATGGCGAAAGAACTTGGTGTACAGTTGGAAAGCAAGAAAACTGGAGAAACCCTGAATATTCCATGGGAAGAAGTCATCTTTAAAAGAGTAAAAACATCTGATGAAGTAGATATTGGAGATATAGAAACAGTCGCAAATGAATACGTAGTTGTAAGAGAAGGTGTCGGTAAAATACGTCGTTACTATATACCGAAAACACACATAAACAATTACGATGGCAGTGCTCTTTATGTAGGAGTACCTGCTGGATTAGTCAGTGCGAAGTTCGAACGAGAGTCTCCTCCAACTCCAGAAGAAGTAAAAATGCTGTCTGAAGACAGACCAAATGTTTCTTGACGTCAAGAAGTAAACCTGTGGCGAGCGCATAGTAAGTTCCATTTTAATCACTCAAATTCTTAACAAAATTTTGAGAGCTGAGAATAACGAAAGTAGCTGGCACAAGAAAGAGTTCGTTATGTACTATGTACTAACTAGCTAATTAGCGATCCCGCCGCAGCACCAATTCTTCAAGAAGTTGCCTGTTGTCTTCGTATCCTTAAAAGTAGATTTTTCCAGATTCGAAGATTTTACTTCTTTAAAGTCATTATGCAGGTCAAGAGGTGTATTGTTCAAGGTAATGATGTATTGCAATCCGGCTCTATTGGCTGCTTCGACTCCTAATGGAGAATTCTCCACTACAATCACCTCTGAAGAGGGTAGGTTCATTTTATTTAATGCAATTTTAAAGGGTGCAGGATTGGGTTTCCCTTTTTCCAGATCGTCTCCCGTGATAATGATGTCAAAATACTTTGCTCCAATATTTTTGTCTAAAATAGCTTCGACCTCTTTTCTGGCAGAACCGCTGACAACAGCTTTAATACAGGAGTTTCCGCAGCTTGTTGTTAAATCTTCGAGCAATTCTCTTACTCCAACTATCCCTTTAGCATTCTGAATTTGTTTAAAAATTTGTTCCTTTCTTGTCCCAATCTGTTTTGCTATTTCATCATCCATCTCACCTTTGTCATCAATGTTCTCTCTTCTGAAAATTTCTTTTACTAAATCTGAGCTAGGCATTCCTTCAAGTAAATATATATTCTTCTTGTTTATCTCGTGGTTAGTCCGTTCTTTTATTGCTCTGCTCATAGCTTCAGCATGAAATGGCATCGAGTCAATAAGAACGCCGTCCATATCAAA
>JBOGPP010000137.1:0-8214 GCA_050748485.1 Nitrososphaeraceae archaeon
TATTTCGATACATTGGAGGTGTTGACAATCCACAGTTATCCCATTCACATTCGTTAGTCGATCCTATGTTATGTTGATTTGGTGGACATTGGGCAGAGGATGCGCCTACTTCGCGTATCTGTTGATCCGGTGATTCCCGATCCTGACTTTCAGGATTTAATGATCCGCCTTCTGGTTGTGCGTTAACTTCATCCATAATTAGTGGACTAACCGATAGTACACCAGAGGTGGGGAATATTAAAAATGAAGTCAATGTACTAACAAATAGAACAAGAATGAAGTAATATATCTTAATCATATCAATAGCATGAATGTGATTAATAAAAACTTTCTGCGGAAGTTCTTCTTATTTTCTTAGTGGAGGTAGACACTTCGGGGTTTGCGATCATACGCTGCCAGATTTGCAGCTGCAGGATTTCGATATTTTATTGATATGTACGCTGCTGTTTTTAATGGGAGTTTATATCATTTTTTGATTTCTTTTGAGCCCGTTCTCGTCTCCAGTTACTTTCAAAAATAAATGCCAAGAAGAGCTAGAATAGGCTGATTCCAATATCTGGCTTCAGTCGAACGTTACAAATGCACATGATATTCCCCACGAATGGCAAGGGATTTCTCTCTTTTGGCTTCTTAACCATACCCTACCCTCTGCTGGACGCGATTTCCTTGATGGCCTAAGCAGAAATTAGCACATCTGTGCTGCAATGGTTGAGAATGTAATCGATTTTTCACACATCTCCCTTCACACTCATTTCAGCACCTCACGTAAACACAGAATTGAGGGGTGTCAAGACTCGCTCCCAGTTCCATGTAGTAACGGAGGCCTGGCACTTACTCGTACCCCTTCTTGGCGAACAATCCAGCGGTCATCTAGTCATTTGTTGCCGCAGTCGAGACAATCCAACTTCAACAATAACAAAGGCAACCACGGTGGCAGAGGAGCGATCTGTTTTCTTCTACTGAATGAAACTTAGCTTTCAACCAGCTTTCAGACATAATATTTAACATTTCTCGTTCATTTTATTCATCAGTCTTCTTAATCTTCAGAATCATCTGAATCAATACTTCCGCCATTCTCGTCATCGCTGCCATCTCCATCACCACTAGATTCGTCTTCCGAAGATGGTTCATTGTTATCTCCATTATTATTTTCATCGGCCTCGTCACCTTCAGGAGGTAAAGTAGTGTCAGGAGGTGGGGTAGGAGGAGGAGATGGAACAGAACCTGCCGATGCAGACATATCCAAGTCTGCAGTCGGTAGTACCTTGAAGATCTTACCCTGTCCTAAGGATACCACATACATATATCCATCATATGGACTAACTTCGATATCAGATATACCTGCAAAACCACTTGCGAAAATTATTGCTTCGGAAGCTGATTCAGTGTCTGTATCAGCTATCTTATCATTTAAAGGTACAGGAAGTAAGAGTTCTGTCCTGTCTTGGTCAAGACTAAAGTGAAATACCTGCCCGGCATGTATATCTCCAAGAAATAGATCGTTCTGATAACCAGCACCATATTTGGTTGAATCTAGGAATTTGATTGCAGTAGGACCAATCGTATAGAGAAATGAAAGTTTTGGAGCATGATATTGTCCTTTGCCATCGAAATCAATCAGTCCCTCAGGTTGATCCGAAGCAATGATGCTCTCACCTTCTCGGGGGTCTCCTCCTCCGCGTTCCCATACTCCCATTATTTGGTTCCATCCGCTATTAAAGCCAGGTTCTATAAGGTTTATCTCATCACCGTATCCTGGACCATTCTCTGAGTCCCAAAGATTGCCTGTAACAGGATCAAAATCAATTCCGAAGCTATTGCGTATGCCGTACGCATAGTACAGGTTAAGAGGATAGTCGTCCCCCAGGATATAACTTCCAGTGCTTGCGTTTATCACTGGCTCACCGTCTTGAGTGACTCGCAATATCCCTCCTGACCCATCTGCAGGAAGTTCATCATTGTTTTGTGATTCTGTCGTTCCCCCTGTAACCTTGTCTGTATCGCCAATTGGTATGTACAAGTTATTATCGGGTCCAATGGTGATTGCGCCTCCGTTGTGTCGAGGACCAGGTACTGCAGGCAGATCTAGTAATAGTTCAGGATTAACCAGTCTGGCTGCTGAAGATGCACTCGTTGGCAGACTAGAATTTGAATCAAAGCCAGCAACGCCGGTCGCACTTCCAGATTGACCACCCTCAAGTTCGTACCTATATAGCCTATTTCCTATTGGAGCCCCCCCATCCTCACCTTGAGCTTCAGTATAGTACAGAAACACGTACGTTTTCCCTGTTTGATTATTTTGAGAAATGGCAATTCCGCACATGCATCTTTCTACTTCTGTTGCCACACTGACATCCAACAAGGGTTGAGGTTGTACTTCCCCACCGATAACCCGCATGACTGTCCCCTTATCTTTTTCTAGAACTAGGATGTCATTTTGTGATAGGAAGGCCATAGTAGTGGGCAGGGATAGTCCATCAGCTACTACTTCGGTAGTAAAACCAGGCTGATTAAATACAGGATTACTGACATCATCTGAATATCTTAGTACAGGGTCATCCGAAGATTGAGCAAAAACAAATGCAGGCTGCAATGAAAACGAGTGTGATTTTGAAAGAATGTTAGAATCTTGTAAGGCTGAAAATGAGAACAAAATTGCGAGACAAAATGCAGTTACAATTAGAAGGATCAAGGACAGTTCGCTCCCTCTTGAACTATTACTCTTATGGATCAAGTTAACAAATTTCTTCGTATTGTTCAGATCTTATAATGATTGCGGTAATTTGTTCTCGTTGGCCAGAGATTTCCCGAACTTAACGATCAAAAAGTAGAAGTAATGGTGAGATAACTGAATAACCTTGAGAATTTTATTTTTATATTATTGAGAATTCTTTAAGAAAGACTCTCTAATTCCAAAAAAACTTGAATATTAGTTGTAAGGGACTAGAAGTCTGAGATCAAGAGGGTGATGACACCTTTTGCTGATTCTGTTTCGTATTTGTGTAAATTGATTGGAATTTCTAATGATCAAAGTATTAGGGGATGGGGATAGCACCTTCTTAGACATGGCTTTAGCCTGCGATCGATAGACAGAAAGACTAGGAACCCTTCAGCGACGAATTACCCATCATTCATAACTGAATTCGTTTGGGACCCATGCCAGTAAAATGTATCCGAGATTATCATACTATTGGAATGCGTCGCAATCCTCTCGTCGTGGATCGGAACCAATGAATGAGAATCCATAATCCGATTGGCCAAAATAGACATATTATCGATATAGATTTATTGCAGAGCTTTTTCCTTCAGTTCTAAGCTTTCTTAGATCTTGCTCAAATGTTTTTGCTTTGGTGAGCAATGAGCGGGTATCGCAAGACAGACCAGGGACTAACCTCATGATGGCTTCTGAAACAGCTGCAGCAGGTCTAAATTCCGAAGCGTCTTGATCCAATTTACCTAATAAAACAACGACATCAAAATGCCTCATTGTGCCTTCGTTCAGCAGCATTGCGGGGATGCCACTTACCGACCCACTAGTTAGCTCTCGTATCATCTCAGTGTTTCTCATTTTATCTTTAGCCCTTTCCGTGCTTGCTACGCCATAAACCTCATGGGGTTGATCCCTCTTTTGTGATGAATCCGATTCTTCATCACTAATTGTCGCTGCACTAATTACAAGCTCGCATCCATTTTCTCCAGCCCATTGCAAGATTGTTTTTGAAACATAATAATAGATAGAAGGGTCTAGATTGAGTTCGGAGATAAGAAAGGCAACTTTGAGATCTTCATTTGCGTAGATCCTAGTAGGGAAATTAGCGATCCCATTATGAACCACGCATATTGATGGAAAGATTGGTGAATCCATCACCGAAACGAGGTCATTTGGTACAGAATTCATAAAACACATCGAAAGTATTGAATTGGTTAATCCTCCGCTAGGGAAACCATCAATAAGAGTTCCTCCCTTGAGATTTACCTTCTTCAAGTTGTGAATTTCTATTTGGGATCCAATAGACAATGGTATTCTAATCCCATCTCATCTTAAAAATATTTGATTGGATTTTGTGACAACACTTCAAATGTAATCAATAAATTGGAAGATAGAGTGAATAGCTCAAGAAACAAGATGATTAGGTCTTCGGTTGCTATCAGGACTTGGCTACCGCTGAGCCTCGCGGCAGGTGGATTAACCTTCTTGCTGATATCCACACTTACTTCAATACCTCCAGAAAGGGCTGCCATGGGTTCCGTACTAACGGCTATATTGGTCTTTAGTGGAGTGTTGTTCCGTTCTTTTGGTAAAGAGAAAGATCGGTATAAAACCTAGTAAGGGAGAATCCCTCTTAGTGATCGAAGTTCTCCATGATTTATTTCGAGTATGACTGGGATGGCATCTGTTCCATATGAACTAAAAGGGACTGTATGCTGTTCTGATCACTAACTATCTTACTATCGTAAGCAAAGCAACACTACTTCCATATCCGAGACTAACGGTTTGATTGGACTCATTAAGCAAGAATAATGCTTCGATATTGTCCACGATTAATTGCTCCCCTGTAAATGGATTAGTACCTTGAAATGCCTCTCCTAGAACGGTTTTATAGGAGTTTTCGAGAACGGGCATCTTTACTGATGGAAGTGTAACGTATTGGTGGGAGTCACTATCAAGTGCTATTAGCTGAAGTTTACTAGGAGGCGTGACCGAGGAAGATGCAAGAGGCAGGGAAGGAGAAGAAATATTGCTAGTTGGAAGGTAAACTATCGCGCTTCCACCGATAAGACGGAAAGGATCAAACGTAGAAAGTAGCCTTGAATCATTCGCTCTGATCATGCCTTGAATAGGGACTGTTTCCTCACCCACGAGCAGAGTATTCTGTGCTAATTGCTGTAGAACGTTGGTATTATAGGTGGTACTAGAAAATGCCTGAGCTATGGCATTGTTAATGGTAATTATAGTCGAATTATCAGGATTCGTGGTGTTATTTACACCGGGTTGTGGTTCAGGTTGTGGTTCAGGTTGTGGTTCAGGTTGTGGAGAGATGCACTCACTTGGAATATCCCCCTCTATTGGACAGGGCTCGCACAACGGATCCTCGTTAATATACATCCCAGGAGGGCATTCTTCAGGCATTACTGCACAATATCCGGACTCTCCTCTTGTCTCTCCTTCAGGACAAGGTCCCAAAATCGGATCGCATTCTCCTGTAGTTGGGTCAAGCGCAAAATTTGGAGGACATTCATCAGAAGCGGACGCCGCAAGATCCTCTGGTTGGTCCCCTTCTGAAACACTGGGTGTGTCAGGGCCACTCTCGCCTTCAGCCTGCTGGTCATCGGCTTCTTCCTGGTCGGCGGGTTGCGATGAGCTGTCCCCATCTTGTTGGGCGAAAGCTTGCCCCATTGGCAAGGAATTATAGGGTAAAAGAGAATCTTGAAATTGACTTGCTGAATATGACATAAATGAAGTCAGAATACTGGCGACAAGAACAATGAATAGTACTAAATTTACCAATATTAAGAAGTTAGATCGGACTTATAAAAACTTTCAGCGAGTGTGTTCCTATTAAATGAGAGACATTGAATATTAAACATCTGTAGAGGCCTTCTCTTAATAGTTCAAATAATTCATCAATGATGATACTGAGAAAAGGAAGATCTAATTATTCCGTAGGAAGGATGTCATGTTCATACGGTATTGTATCACGAGCTTTACACCTGGTGGTAAAGGTAATACGTCTATTGCCACCCACAGGAGGAAGGATCCGTGAACCTGAAAAACCGGCGAATTGTAAAGGTATGTCACATATCACGACAGCAGATTAGAAGCTAGGATACTTGCATGATTGTATGAATACGTCCAGAAAAGAATTTGTTAGTTTCCATGATTAAGTGCACTTCATCGTACTTCAATCTATAAATCTTACTTCGATATAACATAATCAGGATGCTGGATTGGGACCGTCCCATATGGTAATAATAGTAGCATTTGATCGACCTGATCTCTCAAATGTCTTCTACGAGATGTGGAATAGAAATCAAAACGCAAACATTAATTTTTTTGCTCTTCTCCTTGACAGTACTTGAGACCGATGAGTGATATTATATGAAAACTAAAATTCTTAGAAGGTACGACCAGTCAACCAAAAGACTTGTTAGTGGCATCGCTGTTGCAATGCTCTTTTTTGTTGCGTTTGTGTTCTCTTACGCTCTGCCAGCTTCCGCACCATCAGTACCATGGTATTTTTATAGTATTGCAGGGATTTTCGTTTTAATCGGGATGATCTTTGGCATCCTGGTATTCGATAAAGAGTTATACGGTGAAAATGACGACCACATATTGGGATAGTGCGTATATACCTCAACTCTCTATCACAATTCTATCTGCGGGAACGGTTAGCAATATTGTGACTTCTCCGTTATAATTAAGGTTGGAGATTGAGAAAGTTTCATGAGTAGGTTAAACTATTGCCTTTATGTACAAGATTTTAAGGAACACAGGTAACAGAAGCCTGTTGGAATAGAATGAGTGCATGAAAAATACTGTGAACGTCGAGAACCTGCCCTAGTAGAATGCACAGAAATTGCAGTTTTCTGCGAGCTGCAGTACCGAAAAATTCATACTTCACTCCTAACCTATTCTTTTGTACTGGCTAGATAGGTTCCACCACTCAGAAGGTTCTTTCAAAGAAAATATTGGAATGCTCTAACTCATGCAAAGTACCTTTTTGATACGCAATGGCAGTTTACCTATTCTTGACGCATTTGGGGCAAATTTGTGATAGGTTTTTGGTGAAACACATACTTCAAATTCCCCCTAAGTAAATGATCGTAACGTCTTATTCTATTAGTAGACTAGCTGTAATGGTTATTAATCATTGGATGCAAGTATAGAATGTGATTTCTTCATATGATGCAAATAGCAGAATTCTTTCCCAATCTTTCACGAATAATCAACCAAGCCAAAAGGAGGTAATCGTCAGAATTAATGGAGTGTTACCGGATAAGAGGCGTTTAGGTAACCAAGAGAAATCTGAAAGGTATGCCGAAATAGTACAATCAAAGATGGAAACAAATACCTCTTGTTCTATTATTATAAGGGACACTAAACAGAATACACAATATGCAGAATTCCATATCATCTTTGATCTCGGCGAGGGAGTAATCCGAAGTATAGAAAAGGGATTTTCAGATCTTGGGATTGAAAAATACCAGTCAGAAAGAACCGATGATAAGTTGAGGTTGGACTCTGCTCCTGCACTCGGGTCGCCATCGCTACTCTCTTCTTTGAACCCTAAAACACAGAATTCAGCACTGCAAGAAAAAAGAGCTAATCTCTTTGATGCCGTCCTTATTTCCCATTCTCACGAAGATCATATAAGGGAGCTTCCAAACCTTATTCTACGGCAATCATCATCTGCGGAGCATGCAGGAAAGTCCAAACTTAAAGTTTACTGTACTCGAGCAAGCAAAGATCACATAATGAAGTATTTGTTATCTCACACTTCCACGATAAAGAGTACTATTGAGGAGTCCATAGATTTTCAGATTGTAACTCCAAATGAATTTTTTAAAGTCGGACCGTTTTCAATAATAGCCTTCAATGCATTTCACGGAAATGAATCTCCTGATGGTTCTGTTATCTACGTTGTTGATGTTCTGAATTTGAAGATAATAATGGGGTGGGATTTTTTGTCACTCCCAGAAGCCAATGAAAGTATACTTTGGAATCCTGATCTGCTCATACTTGGGGCTGAAACCTACAATGAGCATCCTGAAACAGGGATGATCTCAGTCACTGAAGCATATGATCTCATAAGAAGGTGGAACGCCAAAGAATGTTATCTCGTGCATTACAGTGGCTTAGAGGATTTTAATGAGAGTACTAACCAGTGGTTTAGAGGGCCTGTGAAACCAATGTCCTCCACAGAACTTCAGAGCACAATTGACTCTCATCTCAAGCTTTCCGGAGCACAAGGGAAATTTAGGATAATTGTAGCAAGCGAAGGAATGACATGGACGAAGGCGGAAGAAAGAGGGTCCGATCATTCTGAATATGACAAAGGGGACTCACCGATTGGAAATAGCATAGAATTAGAGGGTTTGGAGAAGTACGTTCTGAGAATGGAAAATGATAACAAAAGTGGCAAATTGATACTGGTTATTGAAGATAGTGTCAATAGATATAACCTCATTTTTGAGAACCCTAGACTAGAAAAA
>JBOGPP010000138.1:0-23207 GCA_050748485.1 Nitrososphaeraceae archaeon
GAAGTCTCTTCAGCAGCTGCTACCACCGCAGCAAATACAGCAGCAGCGGCTCTAAGACCTACAAACGCGTAGTAGTGCTAGTAGTAGTAGCATTACCAGTAAGTTAGCCTATACCCGCTGATTAGGGCACCGGCGATGTCGGAACATCTACAACACCATCCCAAATCGCATCTGTTGGAAGCAGTTCTGCCGTAACGCCCTCAGCCCCATCGTATCCGACAAGCCGAATTTCCTCGCGATAGGCCTGCTCGTGTGGGGCATCGTGGAGAGTATTAGTGATCGTGTAGCTGGCCCGAACAAGTGTTATACCGACTGACGAGTAGAGGGCACTCAAAAATTTCCAAGAGCACATTACTTATGGACCCCACATGAAGATGAATTATGATTATCTATACCCATCTACTAGAAGGGTGCAGAAGATTAGCTTCAGACCTGGACTTAAAGCATGCCTTATACAGGGTTTCCATAATAACAAAGTTGAATATTGATGATTTTGCATTGAACGAGATCGAACTTTTGAAATGTTCAGAATGATTTGCCTTATGAGCGTTCAACCATCGTTCAATGAGTCGTTCAATATCATTCAATCAAAATGAAAAGGCCTTGACTTTAACATCTAGATCGGAGCTCATAGCAACGATTTCGTTTAGCAAACTTATATGAACTTCTGTGAAGCGCCATAGGATGTATGACAATAGCGGTGATCGAAAGTTAGTCGACTAATTCCTCGTCGGTGTTTCCATCAACTAGGATCAGGCATGATTAATAGGACCACAATTTAACGGGGGATATCAACTACAATAATATTTCTAAGATAGTGGGGTAGTTAAACTTCCATCTAATTCCGTAGCTATCGATAGGACCGAGCCCAATAAAAACGTCATTTTTGTAGCGGGCCCGTCGGGATTCGAACCCGAGACAGCCGGATTTCTTTCATGTGTTAAAAGTCCGGTACTCTACCTGGCTGAGCTACGGGCCCACCTTACAGTTAGGCTTTGCAAGGCTATAATTTAATCATATACTAACGATACGATGGAGCACGAGTCATCGTGTCGTCATCTACAACTAGATCAGAATTCAATTTTTCTCATTCCAAAAATTAAGAAGCAAAACATTTTTAATTAGTGCTTTAGATTCACTGCTTGAGTTTGGTCGCCCGGGTAGTATAGAAGAGCTCCGTTTAAAAGCTCTGTAAAGTCCGGTCTAGTATGGGGGACTGTCACTCCTTCGACCCGGGTTCGAATCCCGGCCCGGGCGCTTTACAACTGCTCTATCTTGCTTGCAAAAGTTCCAAAAATTCTCTGTTCTTTGCGGCAATAAAAGATATCCTATTGTGAAGTGACAAATCCGAGTCCAGATATTCACCTTGAGGGTTAAATAAAATCCCTCCAGACTCCTTTGCAATTAAATACCCAGCCGCTAAGTCTGTGACTCTAATCTTACCGCGAAGATCAATATACAAATCAATTAGGCCTCGAGCAAAAAAACACAACTCAAGTGCATTTGCACCTAAGTGTCTAATATGCAAACATTTCGATATGATCCTGGACAGTCTTTCAATATCATCACTGTTTATTCCTGAAATGTTAACTCCGACAACAAGTTCGCTCTGATCTTTGACTCCTCTACCAATATTATTATCATCGATCTTCAATTTTAAACCGTTCATCGAAGCTCCCATGTTTACAGAAGATTCGTATACATCTCCGCTGTTCAAATCAACTATGACGGCATCACTCACAGAGCTTAACCTACAATGAGTTGCATATGCAAGTGAGCAGCACGAAAAGGGAATCCCTCGCGTGGCATTTGTCGTTCCGTCTACGGCGTCCATAACTAGGTAGCCATCGCCGCCATTGATTGTGCCACACTCTTCCCCAATTACAGTCGGCCTGAACTCAAACTTTTCAATTGTATTGAGTACAGCATTTTCAGCTACCAAATCTATTTTAGAAGACAAGTCACCTCCGGCACCCCTTCCAAATGTAACAGCACTTTCTGGCCTACCAATTAGATTTCTTGTTTCTTTGAAAACCTCAGAAGTAGCAGCCTTCAGTATATCTATTATTTGCAACTTGTTAAGACTAAAAGCTACCCCTACATACTACGGTTCAGGTCGAATGTTATTTGATTTAGGCGGAGATTTCGTTCTCTCGTTTATTCTTTCTACTTCTAATTAGTTTGTAAATGTAAACTTTAGCGGCTAGGTATAGGCTATAGAGATGAGATTTTGATTGCATATATCTTGAATCCCTGGCATCAGTTATAAAGTTATTGAGCCGATTCTATCAGAATTGTGATAGTTGGAATTCAGGAGATTATTGAAAATCTGAGATTCTCTCCGCAGTAACCATCTGTGCTTTAAAGCCATGGTATGATAGGATTTTCACTTACTATGAAAATTAGGGTTACAGACTCGTCAGTTTAGGTTCGCCTTATTCGTTTTCACAATTCGCCAATGCAGATCAAACTCTCCTGTGGTGGTGTTCGCTACGTGCCCCCGACCAATATTCTATGGCAATTTTGACTGACTACGGGTATCTTCATTATCTGGATTGTCTATGGCCCAAGGGAACCACTTTCCAATTACTCTAGCCCAATCGACTCGAATCGAAAGGTATACAATTACAACCAATATAGCTATACTCGCAATAATCCCTACCGTCACGAACAAAGGATCTATATCTGTGGAGATAAATGATTCAAAAAATGGCCTTCCTAGAATTACGGAGCTCCATACTATTATTTCGTTGAGTATGAACTTACCAGAGAAAGTAGCTATGGCAAATTTCCATGGGCTATACCTTGCTAGTCCAAGAGGAATGTATACTAGATCATCTGGTATTGGTGCTAAGGCGACAATAAATGCCCCCAAACCTCCATATCTGCGGAGCACTTTTTGAAGAGGGAACATTCTTTGTTTGGTCTTGTCACTCAGAACACTCCTGCCATAATAGCTTGCGTAAAATATGATCATTTTCGCCAACAAAACCCCAAACGCGCTAACTATAGAAATCAGATTTGGGTCTAATTGCTCACTCAGCGCGGCAGCTACTAAAACAGGAAAATAGGGAACAGGCACGAATACTATTATACTTCCTACAAAGCTCGCCGTAAAAACACCTAGATATCCAAAGCTATCAAAGAGGGTAAATAGCCAATCTAGTGTTGTCAATCGCAATAAAGCTGCTAACGACCTATATATCTAGTAGATGGCCTCTGAAATAGGTTGCAATACCATATTTTAGAGGCATACAGAAAGGGCTTACATGGATAGGTATCGCATTTAGTAAGCCCTGGCGAACACTGGAATGCTTTCTGTGTTTTTACCGCAATAAACACATCTAGTTGTCGCATCCGATTTATTATTTCTTTCAAAAGGTATTAGCCTTATGTCTGCTCCCGTTTCTTCCTTAATTGATATCTCGCAGTCTTCGTCACCACACCATCCTGCAGAAACAAAACCCACTTCATCTTGAATCATTTCCTTAAGTTGATCATAATTACTTGCATGTGTGATCCTCCTTCGAAGGGCCTGATCAGCCTTGTTCAGAAGATTATTATGAACAAGATCCAATAATTCTGTCACTCTTTCCACCAAATTGTTTTGCAGAATTGTTTCTTTCTGCAATGTATCCCTTCTAACGACCTCGAGCTCTCCCTTTACTATCTCCTTGAGACCAATATTAATTCTCAAAGGAACACCTTTTTTCTCCCAATCGTTATATTTCCATCCAGCTGTGAACTCATCCCTAATATCTAAATGCACTCTTATCCCTGCCCTCCGCAGTTCCGACGCGAGTTCCACCGAACTAGGTATGACATTCTGATCTGCCTGGCCCCTCTTATAGATGGGAACCAAGACTACTTGGATCGGAGCGATCTTTGGAGGCAAGACCAGCCCGCGGTCATCCCCATGTATCATAATTGAAGCCCCAATCAATCGCCAAGATACTCCCCATGACGTTTGCCAGGCGAAATGTTCGAGATTGTCACTGCCAAGAAACTTTATTTCGAACGGAACCGAAAAATTCTGTCCAAGATTATGAGAAGTGGCCAATTGTATTGCCTTTCCATCTGGCATGATGCCTTCAAGTGTGGTAGTCGCGACCGCCCCCACAAATTTTTCCTTTCTCGACTTGAATCCCTTCAAAACGGGGATACCCAAATAATCTGCCAAAATCATCTCATATAGATCGAGGATGAACCTCACCTCCGCCTCAGCCTCCTCGTTGTTCGTATGTACCGTATGACCCTCCTGCCAAAGAAATTCAGAATTCCGAATAAACGGCTTTGTAGATTTTATTTCAGCCCTCATTGCCGAGTTCCAAAAATTAAGCTTCAGAGGGAGGTCCTTATAGCTGCCAACCCAGTTAGAAAATAAAGAATAAGCGATCGCTTCTGAAGTTGGACGCAAGGCAAGTTTTTCTTGTAGTGAGGTGTCTCCGGCTTTGGTTATCCAAAATACCTCTGAATTGAACCCGGAGAAATGTTCTTCCTCTTTTCTTAGCAATGCTTCTGGGATAACAGTTGGAAGATATGCATTTTGATGTCCAGAATCCTTAAGACGAGCATCAATAATTTGTTTGATCGCTTCCCAAATTGAATATCCATAGGGCTTTAACACTATAAATCCCTTTGAAGGACCGTAGTCGATAAGATCTGTTTTTAATAAAACCTGGCTATACCAATCACTTAAATTTTCGTCTTTCTTTGCCGTAATTCCGTATTCTTTTTGGATTTTCAACTATGAAAGGCAGATCAGAATCGATTTATGAAGTTTTGGTGACCTATAATGGGTCTCCTCTACAATATACTTGTCCGGATACTCTGCTGTGAAAGTTCCTGCACACATAACATTGTATAAATCCAATCTCAGATTGAAGGACAGGACAGTCTACTGCTTCAAGCTTCATACGCCTCAACATTCGTGGACTAACACCTTTCAATTTCAACTTTCCCTTATCATCCATCATTCCAATGCTCTTCAGTTCATCCTTTGCCTCATTTGATAGCTTGACCGAATTTTCAACTTGCTTCACGGGCACCAGGAATTTAGTCTCAGTCGTTGCATCTTCATTCATTCATACAAGCTTCGGCAATTTCATGATATAATGCTTTTCCTTTAATGGCAGTTAACAGTGATTGGTTCGAATATTTATTTCATTTTTATTGAATCTCCGACCAGGGTATCATTCTGCTTGTTTTTTTCTAAACAAAGTTAATATATAGTAAAATCAGAGGTCTGAATAATATCCCTAAGATGCTTGTCGTCTTTGACGTTGAAGGAGTTCTTTTGAATGCTGAGTATCTCCCTGTTCTAGCCCAGGTTATGGGCCCAGAGAAGGAGAAAGAGATTTGGGACATTACCAAGCAAGGAATCCGCGGTGAAATCAACTGGGAAGAGGGTCTCGTAAAACGAGTTCATGCCTTGAAGGGTATACGATATGGTGAAGCCAAGAAGATTGGCGAAAATCTGCAGATTATGCCAGGTGCCTTAGAATTATGTAAAGCCTTAAAGCGGTCAGGTTGGAAATTAGTCGCTGTATCTGGTGGCTTCACAATAATAACCGATAGACTAAGAGATATGCTTGGACTGGATAGAATATTCTCTAATGAGTTGATTTTCTGCAATGGAATTCTGGAAGATGTTATGGTGAAAGTTACCTCTGATAAGGCCGCTGCTGTAAAGGATGTGCTACTGGAATGGGGAGTCAAAAAAGAAGATACGGTCGTGGTGGTTGACGGTGCAAACGATCTGACACTTTTTGACCTCGCCGGATTTACGGTTGGATTTTGCCCAGTGGATAAAATAAGAGAAAGAGCGCACGCAGTGATTGAAATTCATGATTTATCACTTCTATTGAATTTGCTAGAAAAAAGATTCGGTAAAGCAGTACTAGCTAATATTTAGATTATATAGATTTAACACAATTGTCGAACCAGCCCTTGCATATCATACCGCTACCGGTAACTGAAGATGTTACAGCAGGTGATGATATTGGTAAATTAATAATGCAGGCAGCCAGCGCTAACGGAGTATCTATGCAGAATCATGACGTGGTGGTGATTACACAAAAAATTATTTCAAAATCTGAGGGTCGCATGATAAATTTATCGACGGTAAAACCTTCAAACCACGCATTCGAATTGGCTAGCAAAACAAAGAAGGACCCAAGATTCATTGAATTAGTTCTCATAGAGTCAAAGAGTATAGTAAGGTATTCGGAAAATGTCATCATCACCGAAACAAAACATGGATTTATTTGTGCTAACGCAGGTATAGATCAAAGTAATGTAAGTGGCCCTGGAAACGACTTTGTATTACTGTTGCCGGTTGATCCAGACCTCTCCGCCAGACGGATAAAACAGGCGATTGCAGAGACGATTGGTATGAACATTGCTGTTGTGATATCAGATACATTTGGAAGGCCATTTAGACTAGGACAGACAAATGTTGCAATAGGGGTATCCGGTATTAACTCGATAAAGAGCTATATAGGAAAGGCCGATATGTACGGTAATATTCTGAGGATAACCGAAATTGCAGTTGTGGATGAACTTGCTTCAGCAGCTGAGCTCGTAATGGGCAAAACTGAGAGGGTGCCCATAGCCGTTATTAGAGGCCTCGAATTTTCTTCCACGGTGAGCAATACCGCGAAAACACTAGTGAGAGACAGTGTTCAGGACCTTTTCAGATAGAACCTTTGTAGCCTGTCAGAATCTTTCTAAACATTTAATATCTTGAGAACTCCATCTAATCTGTTCCTTGAACGCCAAAAGTGACATTGTTCCTACAAAGACAATTGATGTGAGAGGATTGTATTGCCCTGAACCGGTATTCCGAACCAAAATAGAAATGGAACGACTTGCCATAGGGGAGATAATCAAGGTAATTGCTGATGATCCTGCTTCTGAAGAAGATATTTCAAGATGGGTCAGTAGAAATGGGCATGAGCTGCTTTCAGTTAACATGATTAAACCAGATCTAGAATTTACAATAAAAAAGGGGAAGTAAAGATATGGCTACTTTAGCTCAGGCGAAAGCTGCTGAAAGTATTGGGAATACCCCACTAGTAGAACTTTCTACGTTTTCAACCAAATACGTTAAGTTTTATGCTAAACTCGAATGGTATAATCCATTTGGGTCGGTGAAAGATAGACCCGCGTATTGGATGATCAAGGATGGCGAAAGGAAAGGATCTCTTAGAAAGGGTTCCAGCATCATTATCGAACCTAGTTCGGGTAATACTGGAATCGCCTTGGCTGGCATTGCCACGGCTTTAGGCTATAAAGTTGAAATAGTCATTCCTGAGAAAGTAAGTCAAGAGACCAAGTCACTGTTGAGAAAATTGGGAGCTAGTTTACATGAAACAACAGACGATCTTTGTCCAAGAGTGGGAGCCGGTACCGATCAGAGTATAGCTCTTGCAAAGGCCATATCGAAACCCAGGCCTGATATATACTACATGCCAAATCAATATGAAAATGATGCAAACTTCTTGTCTCATTATGAAGCAACGGGGCCTGAAATATGGGAACAAACTGAAGGTAGCGTAACGCACTTTGTCACAGGATGCGGAACTGGGGGAACAATCACCGGTACGGGGACGTTCTTAAAGGAAAAAAATCCAAAGATCAAAGTCATAGCAGTACAGGCACAACGAAACCATTTATTGCAAGGTTTGAGGAATTTTGAAGAATCCGCTATGCCGGACCTGTTCTCGAGAAGAAAACATATCGTTGATGGATGGATTACGGCTACCAACGATGAATCATTCGTGATGGTAAAAGAATTGGCCGAAAAAGAGAGGCTATTTGTCGGTCCCTCGACTGGCGCCGTGATGTCAGCTATGGTGAAGATCTCACAAGAAATGAAAAGCAGAGGCTCTATTGTAGGCATTTTTGCAGACGATGGTAGGAAGTTTAAGACACTCTATAAACAATTGAATTTGTTTGACGAGAGCCAGATTGCCAGCATAATAGCTGAGTCAAAGCATCTCCCATCTCTAGCCTTTGATGCCAATTAGCATCAAAGCATATGCCATTGGAAGTCATTAAATGTTATAGACCAACTCCTCGAATCTCCACTAGCCACTTTTCGACGTCTAACGCTGCCATACATCCAAATCCTCCAGCTGTGATCGCCTGACGATATCTATAATCGTGTACATCGCCAGCTGCGAATACTCCGTCAACGCTTGTTCTAGTGTTCTTCGTCAGAGCAATGTAACCTCTATCATCGAGCTGCAGTTGGCCTTTAAAGATAGACGTGTTGGGTTCATGTCCTATCGCGACAAAGAGGCCGCCAACGGATATTTTCCTTTCCTCACCTGTCCTAAGATTCCTAACTGAAATGCTGTTGATCTTCCTATTGCCGCTAATATCAGATACTACATGATCCCAGACGAAATCAATCTTCGGATTTTCAAAGGCCTTTTCTTGGAGGATCTTGCTCGCTCTCAAAAAGTCCTTTCTATGAATTATCTTCACAGATTTTCCAAATTTTGTCAAAAATGTTGCTTCCTCAATTGCGGTATCACCTCCGCCTACGACCGCAATATCCTCCCCCTTGAAAAACGGGCCGTCACATGTTGCGCAGTATGAGATGCCCTTACCTGCGAACTCTTGCTCAGCTTTCAGGCCTAGCTTTCGAGGAGATGCCCCAGTGCAGATGATAACTGACTCAGAGCGGAACTCCTGGCCATGTGTTTTAATTCCGAAAGGCCTCCTCTTGAAATCGACTTCCACTACCTCATCATCTAATAACTTCGCCCCAAACCTCTCTGCCTGTTGACGCATATTCATCATCAATTCAGGGCCAAAAATTCCGTTTGGAAATCCTGGATAATTTTCTACCTCACTTGTCGTCATCAGCTGGCCTCCGGGGAGAGATCCCGAGATTAGAAGCGTATTCAATTTAGCTCTAGAAGTATATATCCCAGCGGTATAACCTGCCGGTCCAGACCCTATAATTACCACTTCATATGTGTCAGGTCTTTGGGAAGAATTGCTTTCGCTTCTCCGAGGATCGTTGGACATGGATTTTTAGGATCTAAGGAGTAACGACCTGTTAATAATTCGTTCGGAAATGCTATTGTATTCATTGTTTGTCGCCTACAATGGATGGTCTACTCACAGAGACGTGACGATAACAGATCCACCTACTAGATCACATTGAAATGATTTCGCTAGATCTCATTAGAAGGCGTGAATTGGGCACCAATGCTACGAGACACCGGTTAACTCTAGTACCTGTACCGAGCTTTCTCAAACAATATTGCCAACATTTGAGCCAGCTATATCATTTAGTATTATTCCGAAAAAACCAAAATCATCGAGTTGTGAAGTTCGAAGGTAGCTCATTGGGAAACAAAAGTGCCGTGCCATCAGTTATGCTAGCACATGAAGTCATTTGTCGAATCAATCAGCGCTCTGCTAGATTTCAACTAATGTTCGGCACTCATTTTTTTGCATTTTTTACCTTAACCTTCGGAAATTCAGATAATCCCTTTAGCTTGTCGGTTACTATGTCTGCAACTTTCTTCCCTGATAGAAGCATAGAACCAAACGTTGGGCCCATTCTTGGAAGACCAAATGTTTCAGTCACGGACATGCCAGTCGCCACTAATCCTGGAAATATCTCCCCAGTATTTTCTACTACAGCGTCTTCTCCCTCATCCACCCACATAGGATCCATCCCCTTCCAATCGACGAGACCTCTTTGCATTAATCTCTTGACTGCAACGGAATCATGACCGGAGGCATCAACTACAATGCGGCTTTCCAGTGCAATTGGGTCTACGCATGTGATATTTCTTGGAAGTGCTGAAACCGGCATCCAATTTACAACAACACCACCTACCCGCTTGTTCTTGAGGACCAAATCATCAAACTTCGTAAGTTGTAAAAAACGAACTCCTGCATCACATGCAGCGGCAATGAGCTTAGAACATGCCTCGGGACCCCAAGTTGCATACAAACTATCGCTTATCTTCTTGTACCTAACTCCCAATTCTTCCCATACCATCTGAGCGGGTGCTCTTACTGTTACAGGATTCATCATGTAGCCTCCTACCCAGTAACCGCCGCCAAGGTAATTGTTTTGTTCAACCACTAGAGTCCTTAACCCATTATTCGCTAACCCCCTGGCCGCAGTCAAGCCAGCGGGGCCTCCGCCTATCACGATTACATCGGACTGAGAATATTCCTGCAATGTATCATTAAACATCGAAGTGATTGTTCTTGTGATTTCACTTTCGCTTACTTCTGAAAATATCCTTGCCATTGTGGTAAACGTACTTTGTACATATAAATATATTATTTACTCTCATATATCTGCAGACAAATCTTCCGTGCTCTCGTAGTCAGGCCAACATCACTAGATAGTGAAAGTATCTACTGACCTTTAGGTTGCGAACTCGAAACTGGATCGGTGCGAATCTTGGCATCTATATTTTCGACCAGATTCAGCAACTCCACTTTATGTGAGTTGAGATATTCAAGGCCCCTATCCCTCAACCGTATATTATATAACCTGAGATCACGATGTTCGTCGAAAAATTGTTCGATCATAGCTGCCCCGTGTTTGGTCGGATTTATTAATAGTTCAAGGTTATTAGTCGTGGCATCCAAGTCTCCTTTTTCTATTGCTAACCTGATCTCACCAAGTATTTCACTTATATCTCGAAGCTGCTGGACAGGAGCTGAAATGGTTTTGGTTCTATGCAAAAGCCCTGTCCGTTTAGTACTTCCTACCTTTTCTGCAATAGCTTTTGCTAATTCGTAGTATTCTTCCTTTCTGCCAAACGGATAGTAACCATATTTTTGTTCCCTACGTACAACTAAGCCCTTCATAGCCAACCTAGTGAGTGCGTACTCAACTTCCTCTTTGTCCATAGTTGTGATCCAGACTATTTTTCCAGGATAATTGTAACCTTGCCTGATAGCTTCAAGAACTACGACTTCAACAATGCGCCTGAATCCTTCTTCGGCTCTTGCGTATTCAAAATCTCTATCTCTAACCGCTTTTCTTGCGAAAGATATATCAATTTCGATAGAACGCTTGAGTGCCTCCAATCCATCTCCTACATTTTTGCTCAGAACCAAATAGCAAGCCAAATTATACCAGGCCATCCCGTCATTTGGATCAAAATCTATCGCATTTTCACAAGCTTGTATTGCTTTTTCATAATTTTTTAACTTATAAAAGGCTAATCCCTTTAGGTTCCAAGCTTCTGCGTTATTAATGTCGATTTCAAGAGCCTTATCGTAGCATGAAACGGCTACTGTAAACTCGTCCAAATGAAAATGGGCGTAACCTTTTTTGATCCATGCATCAACATAACTGGGGTCGAGGCGTAAAGCCAAATCAAAATCTCGAATCGCATCTTCCATTTTGTCGTCAGACATATGAGAAATTCCTTTCTTGTATTGGTCAGTCTTTTGAATATCTTTAATATCCAGTTGTTCCTCTTCGCTGGATCGAACAGAAATATCATCATTCCGATCCTTATTAGGCGTCCTCCTCCAAAGGAAATTGCCCATTTAATTAATCTTCTCCAATCGTAGTTAAATACATTTGGAACCGCTTCACCACAGAAAATTCAAGTCTTGTGGTTTTTGTTGCTAAGATAGGAAACGTTTTATTGTTCAATACCCTATTGGCGGGTTCGACATGGAGACAATACCCAAAGAGGAATAAACATAAAGTGACATTTCAGAGCTGGGGATGGTTGTGAGATATATCATCAGAGTAGGAACTGCACCGCATACAATAATCGTCAATATGATTAGCCAAACGGCAGTCATTTTCTCTACCATATTTTCAATTTTTGTTGATTACATATATAAATTTTAAAACCGATAAGTGCCGAAGAAGATAGTTATGACAGAAATCTGGGGAGTTTGTAGTTCTTTTACATTATTTAGAGTCTTTAATAACAAAATTGAATAGAATTATAAATAAGTTAATTAATTTTTCTTCAAGAGATGAGGCTACTAGAATATCAAGGGAAAGAGCTTTTTAGGGAATTTGGGATTCCAACGCCCAAGTCCCGCATGGCATTCTCAATCGAGGAAGCCCGTTCGCTTCTTAGGAATGGACTAAAGTTTCCAATAGTATTAAAATCGCAAGTCCCAGTTGGAGGTCGAGGAAAGGCGGGGGCCATCAAAAAGTGTCGAAATATAACTGATGTTGAAAGTAATTTTATTGAGGTCATGAACAAGAAAATTGAGGGCGAATCTCCTAGAGGCATTTTACTTGAAGAAGTCATAGATATTTCAAAAGAATTGTATGTGTCTCTATTTCTGAATCGCAGTGCGAGGTGCTTTTCTTTGATCGTCTCAGCTGCTGGAGGGATGGACATTGAATCGGCCAAGAATAGATTTATTTTGGACGTTACTTCCACAGATGAAATTGGAGATATTGCCGCTAGAATTGGTGGAATGGCGGGACTAGATGGTGACGATCGAAAAAAATTTGTAGAATTCGTGCAGAACCTTTATAGATTGCTTTGTGAGAAGGAGGCTGAACTAGTAGAAGTAAATCCAGCTGCTCTTTTAGCTAATGGTTCAATTGTAGCATTGGACTCTAAGGTGATCTTGGATGACAATTCATTGTTTCGGCATCCCGAGTTGATGAAGTATGAGGAGGCCACTGAGCTAGAATCTCTTGCAAAGAAGAATGGGTTTTCATTTGTACAGCTCAAGGGAAATATTGCAATTATTGGTAACGGCGCTGGCTTGGTTATGTCGACACTCGACATGGTATCTGATGCGGGAGGAGATGCTGGTGCTTTCCTTGATTTTGGTGGGAGCGCGACATCTGAAACGATTTATCAAGCACTTACGGTTATTAGTAGAGTGAAGACAATTCAAACAATTGTTGTGAATTTATTTGGAGGAATAGTAAGAACCGACCTGGTTGCCCAAGGTATTCTAAGGGCATATGTAAACAACCTGATAACAGTACCTTTGTTCGCTAGAATTTCAGGAGCCGAATCACTTAAGGCAAAGGAAATACTCGAGGATTCTAAAGCTCATTTGTTTGATAGGATCGAAGATGCAATCCAATCAGCGGTGCAAGGAATAAAGTCCCAAGAAAGAAAGGCCATACTATGACCAACCAAATATATGATTATGACTTGATGAAGATCCTTGTTGGAAATATCGGAGACTCAGATTATGCAAGACAACCTGTGATAGTGCAAGGCATGACAGGCAGTTTTGGGTCTGTTCATACTAAACTAATGAGAGAATATGGTACCAATATTGTCGCGGGAGTAACCCCTGGGAAAGGGGGCCAATTCTTCGAAGAGGTTCCTATATTCAACAGCGTAAGTGAGGCTATCTCAAATACTAATGCAAAAATATCCATAGTTTTTGTTCCAGCCGCTCACTTCTTGAATGCCGCGATGGAATCTTTGGAAAATGGAATAAGGCTAATTGTGGCAATTCCTGAGCATGTGCCCATTAGAGATTCTATGAAAGTGATTGAATATGCCAAAGAAAGAGGGGCTAGAATCATCGGTCCAAATACCCCCGGGATTATTGTCCCGGGCACTATTAAGTTAGGAATAATGCCTGCAGTTCCCTTTACTCCTGGTAAAACAATCGTTTTCTCAAGAAGTGGTACCCTTATGTATGAAGTTGCGTTTAATTTGTCCAGGAATGGTTACGGACAGAAGATCTGCCTTGGAATAGGTGGCGATCCAATCAACGGCACCACCTTAATTGAAGCAATCGAAATGGTGAAGACTTCTGAGAACAATGATCCGATAGTGATTGTAGGAGAAATTGGTGGTGATGCAGAAGAAAAGTTTGTAAGCTATTTGGAAGCCAATGGTATTTCAAATCGCATGGTAGCGTATATCGCTGGTAGATCGGCGCCAAAAGAGAAGAAGATGGGTCACGCAGGGGCAATAGTATATGGGAAGTACGGTTCAGCAGAATCCAAGTTCGAGAGCTTTGCTCGTTTAGGCATTCCTGTGGCAAAAACCCCGGCTGAACTTCCCTTACTTCTCAGAGTTAAGACAAATCAGCGAGAGGTTTGAATCCCTGTTCACAGGACCCGACTTTTAATGTGTCTGACTAAATATACATTCATATTTTTGTTGTGAGATCCACAAATTATTCTGTCTGATAATGGAAACAGAAAAGAGATTCTGTGATCGCTGCATGACCAAGTCTGAACATGTTTTGGTCGAAGATGAAGAAATAATTGTTACCTATAGGAGGAAAAGAATATATATATGCACCAATTGTGGACACAAGTCATATCGTAGATCTTTTCGTCCGAGCGCTGAGTCGGTGTATTGACTATCTTTTGCATCCACAGGATATAGCCAGTTTCATTGTGGGACTTAAAACGGAGTATATGAGGAGCTGTGATTTCAATGGTCCTACTTATGAGATTCTGCCCTTGGATTGTTCGATGGTAGAGGAAGGCAAAGAGATCCCAATTTCGAAGCTCAACGAATTTGCCTGCCATAACCCAATTTTCAGAAGTCAGACAGAAGTCAACATCCGAAATTGCCGATGCAAAGTCTTTTCTTGCGAAATAATAGAATATTGGTTAAGTAGTAAGAAGCATGATGCTTGCTATCAACCCTTTTATCCCACGTGGTTGATTTCTTCATGGGTCATTTGCCGTAGTGCCAAACTAATGGGTTTTAGCGAATTAGTAGACATAGGATCAGGAGACGCACGCATTCCTTATTGTGGGGCAATCGCTGGAATGCGTGGGATAAGTGTCGAATTGGATGATAATCTAGTAGATTTGCAGCGGGAAATAATTAGATCGACTGGCGTCGAATTCGAGATATTAGATGGCGATGCCTGCAAGACTAGTTTCGAAAAGATGAATTTATCGAGACCGATGTTTCTAATTTCAGGTCTACCAGAACACGGAGAAGTTCTTGCCGATGCAGTAGTATCAAATCTGATTCAGCAGGAATTTTTGTCGTCCCACATAGGTCTTGCTCTTATGGGCAGTCACACCATGAAAAAGTATGCAAGAGATAGTTCCCTGTTTGGTTGGGGTCGCTTCATTGCCCAGCACAATCTACATGTTTTGGATTGCCTTACCTTACCGACGATGTGGACTAACGAGCAATCCATCGATACACCGTTTATCTTTTCGCTGCTCGAGCTAAAACATTAGGTTTTCTTGAGACAAAGATACTGAATTCACATGTTAAGCATTCTTCATGATTTTATAGTAGAACTACAATTTTTAAGTATATCTTGGAAAGATATCTCCTATATCTCAAAAACAAGTCAATCATGCCCACTAATGCACCATCCCTATTAGTAGAGGCAAGGAGAAGTATCCCAAATAGTGGTAATATTGTAATAAGGGATGTTAGAATAGCAAAGCACTTCATTGAATTTGACGTGAGTGTCCTTGAGCAAGGAATACTAGATGGGATCGTCATTAAGTCACTTTCGACAATTGCTGACTTCGATAGATATGAAATGATAACGGAGGAACATTTGTCCAAAAAAGAGGCATTGGATAGATCACGGGAGCTCTTTAACAATGAGAGATATTGGAAGTGCCATGAGGTGCTTGAGGACATATGGAAGCAATCAGAAGGTGAAGAGAAAAGGTTACTGAACGGAATCATTTTGGTTGCGGCAGCCTTCGTCCATTTTCAGAAAGGCGAAAACCAGACATGTCTAAGTATCTTGAGAAGGGCTCATGGCAAGCTCGAGTCTTCCACAGGCGAGTATTACAGAATTAAAATCGATTTACTAAAGGAAAGTGTAAGAAAAATTATGGATACCGGTAAAATTATTTCGCCAACGTTATGACCTGAATTATTAACAGCTCGATAAACATTGCAATCATTAATGCTGGGCCTTCAATTCTGCAGAGAAGTCGGTTACTGTGGTTAGCGTATTGACGATTCTACGCAATAGATAAAGGGGAGAACCACTACATGATACACGAAATGACAGTGGAACTTAAGGTGCATCCATCTTTCTTTAAAGAATTTGCAACTAAGACTTGGGTCTCTCCAAATGATATTGTCAAAGAAATGATCGAAAACGCATTTGACGAGGATGCAACCAAAGTACTGATAACTATTGTCAATGATGGTGCTATTGTGATCGAGGATGATGCCGGCATGGATGAAGATGGAATGGAAAAATTTCTCGTTCTAGGTTCACCTCATAAGAAAAATGATTTTATCTCTCCCAGATTGAAGAGAACGAGGACGGGCAGGTATGGTACTGGTCGTTTATCTTTTTTGACGTCGTTTGATAGCATGAAAATGAGAACAAAGAGGGATGGATTTAGAAAATCAATTCTGATTGATTCTTCATCTCTTGACGATCTTTACAAGGGAAACTCGAGATTGAAAGAGCTTGACGAACCTCTGTTAGTGCGCAACGGCACAGAATTAACTTTAAGCAATTCTAAGGTGAAAATTGATCCAATCAAACTCATCAAGGAAATTAGAAAGTTGGCTATTCTTCGCTACCCCCTGTTTGAGGTATATTGGAAGAGCTCGAGCAGTTTTCAAGAATGGGATTTAAATGGATCACTGGTCATCACCCCCCCAGATATTCAAGGGCACAGAATTCCGGTCAACATTGAATCTCCCCGTATTGTTGGTGAAATTGTCATTGCTAAAAGGCCTCTATCAGATGAGGAAAGGGGTATTGGGATTATGATACGGAACCACATAGTTACTCGTACTTCGTTTGAGCTTGATTCAAGGTTGAGCCGAATAACTGGATTTGTTAGGTGTGATACCCTCACATCCCGTTTTGCAGACAAGTCTGCGTTGATCGAAGATGATGAATATCATGCTTTCCACAGTACTATGAAGCAGTATATCAAGGACACGGTAATTCCTAGCTTGTCCGAATACGAGGATGTCTTGATTACTAGAGAAGAATCGAAGATATACAAGGAGATTGATAAAGCATTAGGTCAGGCGCTATTTGAGAATCTAGAAGGTGAGGAGGAAATTGAAGGATTCCAGTTAGTCGATGTCAAAGAGGAGGTCAGAACTGCCGATAATTCGGAAGTAGAAGCTGGCGGGAGAATTTCTGCAGGTAATGAATTTCCTTCATCAAGTCAAAATTTGTATTCGGCTGTTCAGCGTCAATATACTAGTGAAAATCGAAAAGATATGGAATTGGAAGGCCTGGACGACAGCTCTGAATTGGTTTCAGATCGAAACGAGAAGACTATGTCTGTTGAAGATGGCATCAAGGGAATAAACGATGTAAAAACAGAGACAGATATTCCATCTAAGTTTGGCGTAAATTATGATTCGTTACTCGAGACATCGCCTGAAATCGAAGATAAATTTCAACATCCATCTGGAATATCAATGATAAAGAGGATCAGAAAGCCGATTATCAGGAAAACTTTCGCCCTAAAGAAGGTTGGATATAAAGTCATTCCATACGAGGATGAAACTGATTCGAGATACAGCTTTAGAAGCGAGAACGTCGTCTTTGTGAACAAGGCTAACTCAGCGTACCGCTCAGAAGCAAGAAGAGGCGATGAATTTCTATTACGGCATATAATAAGGATTGTCGCTGAGGCTCTCGCTGAAGCCAAGCATCCAGAAGCAAAAGAGGCATTAGAATTACAAAACAGGCTAATTGCCGAAGCGATCAGAATCCACGACCACTCGGTTCCTAAGAAATAATGAAGCTTAGATTCCTGGAAAAGACCCCCGATAGAAAGGACTAAATCTAACTACACTCGGATATAATGACGAAATAAATGGCTTTTCAATTTATGCCAGGGGCGACGGCAGTTGGGCTAACGTTCTCTAACGGTGTCATCTTAGCTGCTGAAAAACGTGTCTCGTATGGGAATTTCGTTATTAATAAGCATACAAGAAAAATATTTTCTGTCACTGATAGTGTTGGCGCTGCATGCGCGGGTATGATAGCGGATATGCAAGTATTGGTCAGGCAAGTCGAGGCATTGGCAAAAATTCGAAGGCTTGAAACAAGACGAAATGTTGCGCCTAATTCGATAGCCAAATTGATGTCCGTCATAATGTTTGAACGCAGATTTTTCCCGCTTCTTACACAAGTTATTGTTGGGGGAGTAAACACAAAATCACAAATCTATACATTAGATCCTCTGGGTTCTGTTCTTCCAGATGATTACGCTGCTGTGGGGACTGGCGCAGAAATGGCACTAGGAGTTCTTGACTCTGAATATAAATCAAGTCTTACGGCTGAACAATCAAAGGAGCTTACGTTAAAGGCCATCAGGTCTTCAATTCAGAGAGATTCTGCAAGTGGCGACGGGATAGATCTCTTGGTAATAACCAAGGGTGCTCAAGCACAAGAGTCCCTTAGTTTCGATAAGTAGGTCGGTGTAATACCTAGTGCGCGAATTTTTCTAGAACTTGTTGGTTCATCCAAGAAATATTCAACGTCCTCCTGTTACGCATTATTCAAAAAGTCGACTACTACAAAGAAGAAGAAAACCCCCATTAATCAGTCACATAACAAGTAATTCAAACTAGATTAAAGAGCTCAAGTTAAGAGGGCAAAAAAAAGAGGGACTTAACAGATAGCGTAAACCTGTCTCTACCGCTGCTTGTAATCGCTGAGTATGTTCTTATAAACGGGATTTTTCTTCCCGATGTATCTGACATATTCACCATAAGTCAGGTCCAAGTGACATTGATCACATCGCACAAAACTGAAATTATCAGACAGCTCCGCTTTCCCATCACAGTCAGGGCACTTCACTTTCATACTTACGTAGCACTTAAGCCTCACTAAAAATGTATGGATAACCTCAAACATGAAAAATAACGGGTTAGCTTAGCTAAACTGCTTTTAATTGCTTAACAATAGGTTGTCTAGCCTTTCTAAAGACCCTGAATCCACAAATACATTTAATCTCAGGTAACCTAGATAGCTCTTCAACTGTTACATGTGTGCCGCAACGCATACATTCATAGACTACGCCTCCAAGAATTCCTGAATCAGACAATCCTATTTTGCTAGTAGACTATTCAAATAAAAGCTTATCTTCATAAATTCATGGTATTATCGTAATGATACCTGAATAGGTCATCTTTTCTTCCTACCTGAGGAGACGATTGATAGTACGTCACGATCCTTCAAATGATAATTGACTGGGAGTCTTAATCCATCTCTTGCGTCTACGGCGTAGAGGAGACCCCGAGATAGGTCGCTATGAACTGTATGTGCGAGATCTGCCACAGTTGAACCAGCCTCCATGAGATAAACGTCTGGTAAGACTTGTCCGTTCCTATCTGAAAACTTGGAAGGATTTGCCACAGGATAAACAGTATTCATCCGTAGTAGTTTCATAACAGCAACATTTATGGCGAATTGCACACCCGTTCTCATATATTCCCCGAGAATATCTCTCCTGATGAAATTAAGGGCCCATTTTTGTTTTTCATTCAACCCTTTCTGCTCTAAGATTTCAAACCGTTCGTCACCCGGAAGGTACTTAATCAACCCTCTGTGTTCAGCCCTCCTCAGTGTCAATTCAGCATCTGCACTCGCAGGCACAATGATAAGATCCTTATACTCCTCTCTCAATCTTCTGAAGTTATCTGAAGAAGACGGTAAATCAACCTTATTTGCTACTATCAAGGTCGGTTTTGAGAGCTCCCGTAGAGACCAAACAAAATCCTTAGTAATTTCAGAACTATAATCATCAATCTTTGTATCGGCTAAATTGTTCGATATGATTGCAGCCTTTACGTGATGTTCTTTTACTCCAATTCCCCTAAATATTTCTGTAATGGAATTTATCGTATCCACTCCGGAGTGTATCGAGCGGGCAATTTTATCCCGATTTCCTTCAAACAACTTTAGATACCACATGACTAATTCCTCCTCTATGTCCGCTATATCCGCGACAGGGTCCCCAGTACCTGGTTCGGCTACTTTACCTGAAGCGTCGATGCTCCCGGAGACGTCAACTATATGAAGTAGGGCATCAGACTGGGCTGCAACGGAGAGAAACTGATTGCCCAATCCCTTTCCTTCCCAAGCACCCTTTATCAATCCTGGGAGATCGACTATCTCTATCGGAATGAATCTCCATCCGTCTACACAGCGTGAGTTACGGGGATTGTCACTAACGCCGAGCTCCTTGTGTACGCATAATGTAATTGCATTTGCATTCGCGACCGAAGGGACCTTCGTAGTAAATGGATAGTTTGAGATATCTGCCGATGAAAGAGAAGCCGAGTTAAAGAAGGTAGTCTTACCAGTATTGGTCTTGCCTATTAACCCAATTTTTATCATACATAACCGACCTCATCATTCATATTTATACATCTTCTTTGAATCATAAAGATCGAAGAGGATTCATCTTGGGATCTCTGCTGCAGGAAGAGTAATCGCTCCGTCAGAAGCAGACTGCACCAGTGACGCATATTTTGCCAAAACTCCGGAAAAATATCGATTAGCGATTGGTTTCCAATTCTTAAGTCTCTCATCAATTGTGGTACTGTCTAACATTAGGTCAACTGTTCCCCTTTCAAGATCTATCTCGATTTGATCGTCGTTTTTTACGATCGCAATAGGTCCACCCTTCATAGCTTCTGGAGATACATGGCCGATCATAAGGCCTCTGGTAGCTCCTGAGAATCTCCCATCTGTTACCATTGCGACCTTTTGGCCGAGTCCCTGCCCAACAAGGGCAGCTGTCACTGCTAACATTTCTCTCATGCCTGGGCCTCCTTTAGGGCCTTCGTATCTAATGACCAATACATCTCCCTCAGTCACTTTTCCTTTTGAAATCGCCTCAAATGCTTCCTCTTCTGCATTGAACACCTTTGCTTTTCCACGAAATCGAGCTGTGCTGAGCCCGGCGATTTTCACTACCGCCCCCTCAGGTGCCAAAGTGCCGCTCAAAACCATAAGCGTTCCTTGTACATGAAGAGGTGTACTTACGGGGGTAACCAGCTGAGTATGTTCAGATAAATCAGCCTCAATGTGATCCAGGTTTTCTTTCATAGTCTTCCCTGTTACTGTGATTACGTCACCATTGAAAAGACCGCGTTCGTAGAGCATTTTCATAATCACTGGGATGCCTCCTATCTTTTCGAGGTCAATCATTACATAAGCCCCCCCTGGTCTCATATTTGCAATATGTGGTGTTCGCTTCCTAATTCTCTCAAAATCTGATAATGTCAAGTTAATACCGACCTCTCTTGCTAAGGCTAACAGATGCAACACAGCGTTAGTAGACCCACCGATTGCATTGGCCATGGCAATTCCGTTTTCAAAGGCTTCAAATGTCAATATATCCCTTGGTCGAATATTATTTTCGATAAGTAAACTAATTGCTTCTCCTGTCGCATAGCAGATGGTGTCTCTTTTCTCACTTTCTGCTGGCGCTGTAGAACTGCCCGGTAACGACATGCCCACTGCTTCCCCCACCGACGCCATAGTATTTGCAGTATACATACCAGCACATGAGCCTGCAGAAGGGCATGCAACGTTTTCTAAACTTACAAGCTCAGTCAGACTCATCTTGCCTGCCTCATAAGTACCGACTGCTTCAAAAACATCTTGGATGGTGACCTGCTTACCGTTCCAGATCCCAGGTAATATCGACCCTCCATATACAAATATAGCGGGAAGGTTCACACGGGCCATGCCCATCATTGTTCCGGGAAGACTCTTATCACAACCCGATATCCCAACAAGCGCATCGTATTGATGAGCGATCATCATCACTTCAATGGAATCCGCAATGATTTCCCTGCTAACCAATGACGCCTTCATTCCTTCGTGACCCATCGCGATCCCATCAGAAACGGAAATTGCTGTAAACTCCCTAGGCGTGCAACCAACGTCTTTTACTCCTTTCTTTGCATACTGCGCCAACCTTCCAAGATGGATATTGCATGGAGTAGCTTCATTGCAGGTAGAAGATACCCCTACCATGGGTCTTGAAAGATCGTCGTCTGTCAAGCCCATAGACTTATAATATGACCTTTGAGGCGCTCTTGCACCACCTTCGATAACTTTGCGACTTGGTAAGTTCACAAAGGTAAGGATTTGTGATAGTTATTTTAATTTTAGTGATCCAGGAGCTCTGATATACTACTCAATTCTCGCAGTTATCTTAATTCCATCGATGCCCTCCACTTTGAATACCGTTTCGCACATACCACACTCTGCATTTCCATTAAGAAGATCGTGTGCTGAAATCTCCTCATTTAAGTAATCACATTTCGGACAATGATATGAGAAAGTCAAATCAAAAGTTTCAAGCTCTACTGTTTCTACCATGATCTTATGAAGACAATCTCATGATATTTATTAGATATGCTGCAAGTCCAGAGCGCTAAATGATATATCCGCTTACAAAAAAGGGATACTTCAGACCCTAAACAATAAATAAACATATCTGTCGACCATTAAGAAGTCAAATAGATGTCTGACACTAACACATTTTGTGTTTTCTGTGCGATAATAGGAGGCCAATCGCCTGTAGCGAAAGTATACGAGGACGACACTTTTTTGGCTTTTATGGACAAGTATCCCATTACCTTCGGGCATACGCTTGTACTCCCCAAGTACCACTACGCGGACCTCTTTCAGATGACCGAGGCAGAAGTTGGAAATTTGTACAGAGTGGTCCATAATATAGCATTAGCTGTTTATGGCGCTACTGGTGCGCAGGGACTCAATACCGGACAAAACAACGGCAAAGCCGCAAATCAGATCGTGCCGCACGTTCATGTGCACATAATTCCGAGGTATGATAAGGATAGCCGAGATGGTAAGTGGCCTTCAAGGAAGGTATCAGACTACGGAGAACTTGAGGAAATAGCAAACAGAATAAAGAAAAATTTATGTAACTAGTAGATAGTCCAGTTGGTTTTTTCGGTCGATGCAATGAATCAGCTCATTGAATTAAATCCGCTTAACTCTAGTGATCATTCCCATATTGCTAACCTTCTCAAAAAATGTGTTATATTACCAAACATAATTCCTAAACGTTATCCAGTAGGTAAAATTGTGCGAAGAGGGTCCGCAATACTTCGGATTAGAATTTTTTTGCAGTTAATTCTCCAGAACTAGATCACACTCTAAAAAATCTCTTCATCTTTCCGAACACCCCCTAGCCCTGTTCTTATTTCTTTTGAACATTCTAAGCATAAACTTTCTGAGAATGGGAAATTCTTCATGCAGTTCTTGCAAACCGGGCGATT
>JBOGPP010000139.1:0-3155 GCA_050748485.1 Nitrososphaeraceae archaeon
TTAGTTGGTATCGATTTGCTTTAGACTATGGGAATGGAATCAATGAATGTTCATCGTCGTCGCTAGACTCATCTTCATTATTTCCTGAATCTTCATCATTTTCTTCCTCGCTATCTCTATTAGTATTAACATCACCTGAATCATCATTGTTATCATTGCCCAAGTCGGGGTCAGATACATCTAGATCAGTACCAGTCGTCGTGGTGCCTAGATCTTCATCTGTGGGAGAGATATCCGGAAGCACTAATAGTGTCCCAGCGATGTCAGATTGCGTATCATCCCCGGCAGCACTACTAGAAGATGGTGATGATGTTTTCTCGTCACAATTAGTCAAATTAGATGGATCACACGGCAAAGTACTTCCATAAAGTTCAATCGGCAGTAGGTACACGATTAAAAAGAATAATGAAAAAGTAGGTAGACCAAATATCAACATCGAATGGTGAAGAAAACTATTATTGTATTTGGCACTCATGTGCTGTTATTGAGTCCATCGATATGATATATGTGTTTTTGTGAGCTATGCATTTGCTTCAATTTTATTACGATCTTTCCAAATTTTCTTTCTTAGTTTTAGTTTCATCTAGAATTTTCTGAAATATTGGCTTTAGTTTAGGGTGAAATAGCACCGAGATGTTGTTCGATAGCCCAGCCGAGACAGCCCCAATGCACCAGCGTCATTAGATTCAATGATAAAACCCGTATGTTGTCCATTCAGCTTTATGCGATTACAAGCTGGACCATCTATATCTCATTAGCTGTTTTACCTATTCGTTCAACCCAATTATTTAGTTCATTATGATCATCGGTAATATCTAGCTCAATTTTACCCTCCCTGTCCATATTTACATGCATAATAGGACTGTATCAGAATGACGAATAACTATTTCCACTCAAAATCCGCTTTTATCTCACGTTCTCCTATTCTAGACCAAAATCGATAATTAATTTTTATAGTGACCTTTAATCTAATTATTAAGAAGAGATTGGTTCAGACCTCTCAAATCTGATCTAAGTTTTATACCAAAATAGTGATACTCTCTGACTACTCATGGTATTGACTAATCGTATAGAACTTAAATACTAGTTCGGATGACTCGTATAATAGAATGCAAACAAAAGCATACATAATGGCAATAGTACTTCTGAGTACAATCGGGGCATCTTTGTATGTGGGCAACTCGATGGTATATAGTAGTAGTGATGATGACGACGATGAAAATAATGATGAGAACGACCCATGTTATAAAGCAGGCTTCGAAGCTGGAAGCAGTGGCTCATTCAATCAAACTCAACAGAGTAATTGTGGTAGCACCGGTCAGGCATACTATGAAGGCTTCATATCAGGTTGCATATCGTCCGGTGGCGGAGATTATTCTGCCTGTGACGCAAAGACAGGATAATAACTAACTTCCTATTTTTATTATTTATTCAAAATTGGATTCGCAGGACTTTGCTATTTATTTAACAATTTTTACAATCTAAATTTCTCGGATCTCGTTAGTTGATTAAAATTCTTATTCTCAAAATACCTGGCCAGAGTGATCAGGCATGTAAGTATTGTTTTTCTATGATTGTCTGACAAATTAATTTCAGTTTTCTGACATTTTATATATTTCGCTATTTCAAGAACATTTCCAGTAGATACATTTTGTGTTAACTGTTTATTAATAAATTTATGAAGTCCAGCAGTCGCGCTTTCGATATCTTGGTTCGTCGAGTACATCTTACTCAACTAAAGTTTGGCGGCATATAATCTATTTCATTGCGCTAGTTTATTGGTATACGAGATATTACATAATTGTCAACGATTGATCAGATGATAATCTTCATTCAGAAACTTTTTCAGGCTCTTATACTGATGGAATAAGAATATTGAAGTTTGAGTAAATTTCAAGCCAGCCTAATGCTAACGCTATGTAAAACTTACCATTGAAAGTTATCTTACAATAACCAACCAACCATCCAATCAATCAGCTTAGAATTAGGAATGAATTTTAAAGACCATCTTATAGAAATACATGTGGAAAGTATCAATGTTGTTTGCCTTGGTGAAACAGAATTTGTAAAAGAATTAGGAAAAAAAGGGCAATCAAGTGATATAACAACTTATGACAAAAAAAAGGATAATAGAATTATGACATTCGTAATTCCATCAGGCTATCCCGATAAGATCCAACCATTAATTACTGCAGTAAATTTAGCAGAATATTCGATAATTAATGTTAACAAACTGGATAGGTATTTAGGAGAGCAAATAGTAGCCTTAGAACTACTGCAACTAGATAGAGGATTTCTCCTTCATTCTTACGAGGTTGATATTGAAATACTCAACAGTCTCCTAAAGAATACCATTGCATCCTCATTCAAAGTTGAACAGAATATTGAAAGTCTTAAAGAAAGTATCAATTCTTTATCTTCAATAAAAAGAGATGGATTACCAATTATCCATATAGATACTATTTTTAACGTAAAAGGAGTCGGTATGGTCGTATTGGGTATACTTAAGCAGGGTGCCATCAAAATACATGATGAACTAATATTATTTCCTCAAAAGAAAAAAGTTGTAGTCAAAAGTATACAAATGCATGATAAAAATGTCGAAGAATCCTATAGTCCAGCTAGGGTAGGTCTTGCTCTAACTGGTGTTTCTTTTGGGGAGATAACTAGAGGAGATATTTTATCTAGTATCAATCATTTTACTTCTGTAGATCAGGAATTAATCATACATTTTAATAAGCTGTCGTTTTATGATAACGATCTTTCAGAAAATCACTCCTATCTTTTGTCCATAGGAACACAGATTAGGCCTGCAAAGATAGAGAAACTAGAGAATAATAGACTAAAGATAATATCTGAAAAGCTATTTTCCTTTAAGGCAGGAGATATTGCAATTCTGTTAAATCCAGATAGTAAAAGTATACGAATAGCAGGTTCAGGGAGAATACATGTATGATATCTCTCAGTATATCTGAGTCCAGTTGTCATGTTGATTGAATTAACATTATGTTTGCAGTATACTAACATAAATAAGAGATCCTCGTGTAAATAGTTGTGGAAACGACGGTTAACCCATTAAAACATGTATACAGAATGAGTCCCATCTTACTTCTAGGTAATTAATGGCCCACAGTAAAAATGTCATTTAATATCTC
>JBOGPP010000140.1:0-2385 GCA_050748485.1 Nitrososphaeraceae archaeon
GGTGATTGAACAAACGCCGACAAGTATATTGTCTATCAAGATCTGGTAATTTTAGCATAGAATATTTGATCCATTCAGACTATTACTGATGTTCTGGCATTGATCGCAAAGACTATAACTCTGTGACGGATGAGCTGGAAAAAAGGATCTGGTCATTTAATTCTCTCTACCATACCTTCTTTGAACATGTATTCATTAACCTATTCAAAGAAGAAAACAGAAATTCACCAAATGTTGATGTTGATATCCAAGCACAGAGCCAGAGTCAGAGTCAAAACAACAATCAAGAACAAACCACAACGATCATAAACTGTCCTCCTGATTCAAGGTGTGTGATCGAGCAATGAAGCAATCACTTTTAGCCATCATCCCCCTTTTGATGGTAGCAACTATATCTAATGTATATGCTGGAGGACCTAGATTAGATTATGGTGATGATGTTACAAAAGAAGAAGCAGATTGTTGGGTAGATGGATATGATGCAGGATTTGCAGGAAAATATGATAAAAGTAGAGCTGATGAATGTAAAGAATTAGGATCAGAATTAGGATCAGGGACTGATCAGTACAATTCAGCTTGGGGATATGCCTGTAAAGGTGCTGGATATATGCCAGATGAATGTGAGAGTTTCAAGAACAATCCAGTAGATATAGAAGATTACGAATCATTACAGCAAGAAAATACACAAGCTTGTCTTAATGATGGACGCAACGACGGAGCCGATAAACCATATGATAAAGATAGAGCCAAAGGATGTTCTGAATACGGTGGCCAGTATAGAGAAGGATACAAATCTGCCTGCCAAGACGATAATACAGAGAGCACCTGTGAATTACTAATTTTAGGTGAGGAAGGTTACTGTCCTCGGCATCCAGATATTGTGGCTTGTGTTGAATACTTGCATAATGCTACCAATAAAGGACCAGCCGAAACTGGAATTTGTGCGGGAATAGGTGATCCGAGACCATATGTTACTTGTGCTAAAGAATCATCTCCTGAAAGATACTGCCTCAATACCAATGATACAGCCTTCTGTAAAACAATTGGAGACATCTGCGATCCAGGTGGTTTTGTAAGGCCTGAGTATCCATATTGCAAGGATGTAACAGACTGAGGGTATTGTGGTAGATGTCATCATTACTAAATATGGAAATAAAGAGCGTATTGCCATATTGATACTATCCACGTCAACGCAGAGATCGAAACTACAATAGAAATGATGACTAGGGGTTGAAGTTTTCATATTGTACACCAGTCTATTTTTTTAGCACTTGTATGTAAATAATTATCCTACTTAAATTACTATGGGCCACTCCATTCAAATGGAATATGTTTACTCGATCTTCCTGTTCTTCCCCATTTGAAGCCCATTGCATCAGCCTCATCAGCTAGAGACTTTCCCCATGTTGCTACTCCTCCTGGTCCTACTTCACTGCCTGGTGGGTTAATAGTTTGCACTCTTTTGCCAGGCGGGGTAGTAGGTCCAGTTAATGCTTCAGCTTTAGCTAAAACTTTTCCTGGTATCTCTGCGCTCCAGTAGGACAGATCATCGGCTATCTCAAACTTGATAGGTGCATACTCAATTCCTCGAACTTCCCCGACAAGCTTTGCAAATTCAGCCATAAAGCCGCCGGCTTTCCCACTAAAAATCATATTCAACGCCTCTCTCTGCTGTTCATTTGCTTTCTCATCGAAAAATAGTGCAAGATTCACTTTTGTCTTACCATCGCCAGCCCAGATATTCCCTTTGAAGCTGCCTAGAGCTAATACGTTCAAGCCGTCAAGTGGTGTTTCACCGTAACTACCCGTCTTAATATTATAGGCTAAAATACCCTCACAGTCATCATAGGTGGGAGCCTGCGCAAACTCACAGGGACATGGAATGTTACACTTACAAACATCGAACCAATCACCTGTAATTTTCCAGTTTGGGATTTTTTCTTCAGTGTTAGCAGTCGCAGCAGTTTTTTGGGTCGCTGCATCCATATGTCTTAATGACGGAGGTATTATTTTAGCGTTCCAACGAACAAATTCAATTTCGTCTTTACGATCAGCAGTGTAGAGCACATTTAGGCTCGCATTTGTTCCTATCTCGACTTCTTCTTTGAGCGAACCAATTTGTATCGTGTATCTTGGTTTCTTTTGATCTCAATGAATTTACAAATTGAAAGTAAGCTGCAGATTGCTGTAGTAACAACCTTCCCATAGTTATTGATAACAAGAAGATATAATCTATTTATGCGTACTATACATTCATCCTAAAATACATTATAATGCATTTGCACATAGCTCTCAAACTGATTTCTTAATAATTTAACTTGTTCTCCTTATTCGGATGATTATAACATATTATATCTCATATTATATCTCATGCCTTGTTTTATT
>JBOGPP010000141.1:0-11523 GCA_050748485.1 Nitrososphaeraceae archaeon
TGAACTAATGGTCGAGATTTTATATCAAGATTTAAGCAAGTCCGATTCAAATTATTACTATATCGGCATACCTAAGGGTTGGAGCGGAGCTAATGACAATGAAGTGACTGTAATCGTGGACGATGTATGTGTCATTGTTCCTCAAACAATTGCTGGGGCAACAGGTGAGCTAATAGTTCTAAGATTACTTGAAGCAATGATGGCTGGAGACATAATTGATGCTGGAGATATACAGAAGGCAATAGAACACATTCTATAGCCTCTATTTCATTTATCAGATCAATATATAATATAAGTTTCTCAGTAGAAATCACCGGCTTTTCTTATAAAGGTCCTTTCATCTCCAGTATTAGGCATGAGTGGATCAAAAACTGTAACTTGTTACGATTTTATGCAAACTATCAAAATTAGACCAATAGCATAATGTTCAAATCATGTATATATCAGGCTATCATTATCTGTAACTATATTGGACAGCAAGCGCTATTATGCAGTTCTTGGTGTATCTGAGCGTGCAAGTTATCAAGAAATCAAGAGAGCATATAGGCGTCTAGCGAGAAAATATCATCCTGATAGGAAGGGTTCTGATGTCTCTGTTGATATGACAAAGAGGATCAATGCTGCCTTTGAAGTTCTTTCAGATAAGGATAAGAGAGAACAGTATGACAAGGCAGATTTGAATTATGATAATACAGCATCAGCCGAATCCGAGAAAAGTAAAGAAGATAATAAGGATAAACAAAATAAAGCTCCAACTGATTCTGTCACGCATAACAGGAGTAATAATAATGATGCTTATTCTGAGAATTTCACTAACAATGATAGCTATTCAAAGTATGAAAGTGTAGATGATAGAAATGATTATGGGCAATCTGCTAAGTTTAGAACAAACACTACCGGCTCCATTGATTCTCCGAAAGGTCGATTTCATATAATCGTCGAGCCTTCTTTATGCATGGCCTTTGGCAGTTGTGAGACTCTTGCCCCTGGGATATTTGTAGTGGAGAAAAACAAAAGGATAAATCCTAAGGCAAGAGTTGAATCAGAAACTGCTGGAACCTTCGATGAAATACTCGATGCAGCACAAACATGTCCTACCAAAGCAATACTAATTATCGACAGATATACAGGCGAACAAATCTATCCATGACGATTATTTCACTACTACTGAAATTGGTCTACTCTTAACACAATATCTAAACCGGTCCGCTTCTATAGTGGTAAATACTATCTCTATTTAGATTCTATAATGCCGAAGTGACAGCTATAAAATGGTTCCATTATTAGACTCCCTGAAATCAGAACGGTAAGCTCCAGTACAAAAAGCTAAAAAATTAGCTTTTTCATTAATTGCGTAACATTTTCTTTTCATTATCTATTACATCTAATCGCATTCTTCCCCTCAACGAAGTCACCGATATGTCCGTCACCACTGTATCCTTGTTTAGAATTGCTGACCTCGACAAGAGTCAAAAGGAACCTAGAGATGAGATTTGTTCATTATTCAAGGTTGTAGAATAGTAGAAAGCAAAAGTATGACAAAACCTTATCTATGTCTGATATGATTTAGTATATAAAGGATTTGCAGTCACAAAAATACATATCCTTAGCATTAACTTCGATTGACATTATTTTCATGCTGTTACTTCTATTAATATTATTGATCTCCTGTTCTCTTTTTCATGAGGCTTTTGCTGCATCGCCTACGTTTGATCAAATTTTCATAACTGATGAAGAAACTAGTAATCAGAGAAATGAGTGGGTTCAAACTTATGGCAATGACAGCACTCAATTAATGTCTGACTATGCAAACCTCCTGGCTGTAGATTATCTTAGTGATGGGAGAACTCTGGATGCTACACTTTGGTTAGATTCAAATTTGGAAAATGCTTCTACGTATAGCCAACCACTCAAAAGGATTAGGTATGGTATGCTTATTGCCATTGTTTCCTTGCCTATAACTTCAGGATATAATGGAGCTAATTACAACTATTATATTGAAGCAGTTGATGGAAAATGGAGTGAATATCTTTACCAATTATCATCAACAGGTTCTTCTGCGCTTATAGAATCTAAGATAAACTATACAGAATCTTTTGGTGGTCCTACAATAGGGCCAGGATATGTTAAACTGCGATTAAATCTAAGCTCTATAAATTATCCTAGTGAGTACGGTTTATCATTTTATACTGCAGAATCTTTCAAATCAAATGAAATTAGAGATTTTACAAGTTGGATTGCTATTCCTCCCGCTACTATCGACATATTAACAGAACCAGCGACTATAGTCATAAGACAAGGAGAAAAGCACATAATTCCGGCTGAGATAGATACGCCTTTTTCTAATAATGTTACTAATATAGCCTTCGATAATGGCACAGATTTCAGTTCTAATGGCCTAAATGTATCTACCCAAAGAGTTCACCCTCCAGTATTTGAGGTAAAGGTTTCTCCAGAAACACCAGTAGGAGTATACACTATACCGTTTGTGGCTTCAGTGTTAATCTCAACAACAAATTCGACAGGGCCTACTAGTACTCCTGCCACTTCTCGTGTTGACACAGTAACTAGAGTTGTAGATCCAGAGTTTCAGGTATCTGAAAAATATCCAATTGTTGGCCATATAACTAGTCCGGCAAATTTAACAATAGATGTAATACCACCACTTACTGTTAATGAGACATTTATGACCTTTTGGGACACCTACGCGACACACATAGCGATAGTTGTGAGTGGGATGGTGGGTGTGCTTATGACATTTTTTGTAGAACATCTGAGAAGCAGAAGGGAACACAAAAATCGAAACCTAACTAACTAGCTAGTCTCAATTCAGATTGTACTATTTTATTCAAAAGTTTATAAGATAGTATGGTGTTCCTCTGTATTAGAATCGTGTTTTAGTATCAATATTGCTTCGGACTTCCTTGTGCCCACTCTTGTGAGAGCTGTTGCTTTTTGTTGAAATGTGTACATAGCCAATGAGAGATTCATTCTCTTTTTTTACAAATAGTATCTGTTCAAGTGAATATTGAGTAGAGATTCTAGTTTTTCTAATTTTAAACCATTAAAAAGAAAATGGGTTTGTGTGTGAATTCCAAGCTATAGTCTAGACTTTTAGGAGTGACTTAAAGACTGCAGCATCATGTACACTATATATGCTATAAAATGATTACTAGAAAAGCTAGGACGACCATGAAAGGATATGCCAGAATGCATTAAGTGTGGTAACAAGAAGATGGAGCGTATCTGGGATATGGAAGATGATAAAACATACTGGCACTGCTACAAGTGCGGCAGTAAGTATGCAGAATGAGATCTAGATGTCTAGACGCAAGTGCAGTTAGTGCAATGATGACCTGACTACGGTACATTGTTTTGCTAAGGCCATAGTTTGGAATAGAAATTGTTTTAGCTCATTCCACATTCAATTGCCAGCATCATTAATACTGAAATTGTTCTTTATGTAATACAAAAGGCATTTAAGGAATGTAAACACAATAATGTTCAGATGACAGATCCAGTGAAAAAAATCAAGAATGCAACTCAGGATGCGGAAGCAAAAATCCAGACTTCTAAAGATCATGCAGAAGGGAAGCCTAGTTCTGAGAAACTCAATAAGGCAAAGGTAAAAGTAAGGGATGCTTTAACCTAGATTTTCCGTCTTCTTTTTTTGGAATCTTGATAGAATGAAGATTGTCTTAATCCTCTGCTGAGCATAATGAGAATTAGTGGTTGTAAATAATAAAAGACTGAGCTAAGCTAGATAGATTTTTGTGCCTTTCACTCAAATCTAACATGGGTAAGAAACGTCTATTAATTATGTTAACAATAATATTCTTATGAGCACAGAAAAAAAGAAACCTCTGAACCGAGATGAGGCATTAAATGATGCAACTAGCGGACAAATGGGGGAAGAACCAACATCCGATCTCTTACCTGAGCCATTACCTGATTCTAATCAAAGTATCGAAGATTCCAGACGAAAAGCTGCTCGTAAGACTTCTAGGCACATTTAATGAAAGATTTTAATTTTTATGGATATCATTTAGTAATAGTATTAAGTTTCCCTGATTCATTATTGAATCATATCCATACCTAAAACACATATCTTAAGTTCGTATTAAAAGATATCGGTCACAACTCATGACTGTCCGCTCTAACGGCATTTCAAATATCTTCACTCACGGAATGGCAGTGCAATCAAATTAAGCGTTCAACGGGCAAGTATGTAAGTATAATAACGATCACGTTGACTACTAGATATAGTGTAGCTGGGGTTGGAGGCTTAAATGAGCGGCCGGAAAAAAATTAGTAAATCTAACAATTCCCATCAGACAGAAACGAAAACTGCAAACAAAATACTCATAGCTGAAGACGATGAGGATACGACGCTTACATATAAGACATCTTTGGAGAAGGCTGGATACGAAGTGATAGTGACCGACAACGGGGAAGACTGCGCGAAGGTCTACCTTGATGAATTTCAGAATTTTAGGGATTTAAAAGGCGAAGACCTGGCAAGAATGTCAACACATTTGAATCAACCATTTGAAGCGGTAATCCTGGATTATAGAATGCCTGGAATGAATGGAATGGAAGTTGCCAAGGAAATCCTAGCTCTAAATCCTCATCAACGGATCATCTTTGCCTCAGCTTATATACAAGAAACAGTGAAAGACTCTGTGAAGGAGCTCAAACAGGTTGTAGAGTTATTGCAAAAGCCCTTCTCGTATCGCGTACTTCTCGATACTGTTTCAGACAAACAGATTTACAATCGGCTAAAAAAATATAATGTGGATATCCGACTGCTCAAAAGAGCAGAGTTAAGCCATGAACAGCTTGTTGAAGTATTCAATATCTTGAAAAGTTCAAGAAAGGAAGACCAAACGAAAGATGAAGAAGAAGAAACTGAAAGTAAGCAAGATGGCAAGACTGGGTGAATAAGCATGCCCTCTTTCAACTATACGTAAATTGTTGTGTCACTTCTGCTGAGTCTGCTATTATTGTAGATGTACCACTGTTTGCAGGTGCCTCCCTTCCGACTAATGTTTGTTCGTCTCTTTCTCGAAAGTCAGAGAGATTGTGAGTACTATCAATTACAAAGCCTTTACTTTGCAGATTTTGTGTATGTTGAGCAAGGTCCTCTGTGGTGACCATCAAAAGACGATTGCCTGAGGATTACTTCCAGTTGTCCATTGCTGAGATGAAGTATCGCCTTCGGTTACACTAATATTTCCTCTCATTAAGAATCCATTTTTAGACTCAACAGTATCTGCACTCTTCTGTTTACTTTTGCTAATTCTGGGTCCCTCTTGCACCTTTTCTATTCCTCTATTCTGTTCTTGCGCTTTTTCTTCTTGCCGTTTTGCAACGGGTACTTCTCCTGCCGAAATCTTTCATCTGTCTCACATCAATTGAGGTAGGTCGGACTCCTCTTTCTTCCAACAGTTTATACATCTTTTTAGTCGTAATAGATCTTTCTGCTCTTTCCTCCAACCCTACGATGTCCTTTGTCCTTATCATAACATAGCACGTGGGATTTGCATAGCAATCCAAATGGAACACATAACACCAGATGATGTCAAGAAGGTAGAAGAGAACATCTTTAAGAGATCAATTATAACCATCATTAAATCATTTAACATGGATTCATCTATTGGCTGAATTTTGGTATTGAATGCATCAAAGTAATAATTCATGCAACCCGGGTGACTTCTCTTTCGATAAATAATGCATAATTTTTTCAAATATTTAAGAAAAAGATTTCCTCGGTATTCAATTGATAAGATAAAAAAGAAGGGGTGGGATGACAATCGGCCTTACTTCACGTTACCGTCCTCATTATTACGTTCAACTTCTTCTTCTTTTACATCATCTTCATCTACATCTACGTCGTCTTCATCCTCCTGTTCTGGGGAATCCTGAACTGTAGAAGGCGTTGCAGATAACATTGAACTAAGATCTTCATTCTCTCCGCGGGTAGTTTCATCATCCGATTGCAATACTCCATCATCATCTTCTCCCGGTTGCACTCCCGGATTTGAAGTGATTGAATCAGGAAGACATCCTAGCTGTGGGTTAAGTGGTGGAGTTGCAGGTATCCATCCTTCTTGACACCTAGGTGGACATTCATTTCCTGGAATACACTTATTTGGATCATAAGGAGCATTAGACGAATCTCTATCATCACCATCATTATCAATGTGATCGACTACAGGAGCATACTCCAGTATAAGTTTTGCACCTCTATCTCCCTCATTATTCTTGCATGACGGAGCTTCGGTCGTATCGTGCTTGCATTCTTGTGTCTTAAGTGGCAAATCTAAGGCGTGCCTGCTCTTTGCTTGTACGTCTAGGATAGCGATCACGTAGGATGATACCATAGTAAATATCATTGTTGCAGTTACTAACGCAATAACTGCAACAATGACAGTATTTTTCTTGCTTTGTTTTGTTTGTTGTTTTATTTGATTCATGTGTTCAATATATGACTAATAAAAAATCTATAATCATAGCTAACTAGTTGCTATATTCTCATATTCTAAAAGTATAAGAATATTAGAAAGAGGAGATCAATATGTAACTAATAATGAAAAACTATGTCAGTGGATTTTATTGCCGGGATGACCTTCATTTGCAAATAATGAACAAAGACAGCAATAGAAGGATATTGGAAGCTTTGAGAAAGGCATATCCTGAAGGATTAACGGTTGAAGAACTCGCAAGGAAGACAAAATTGCCTATAAAGACAATTTATGCTCAGAAAGCTGAACTTTACCGCGAATATTATATTAATCATCTCGCAGAAGAAGAATGGGAGTATAAACACCTAAGAGGCAGACCTTCTTCTGCATCAAGGTCTAGAGAAGAAGCTCGAAGGAAACGAGTGAGAATTGTTATTGAAGATGCAAGTGGATATCATGATCCATATGAGGGCAAAAAGCCAACTCCACTTCCGCCTGGAAATGTGATTTTTTCAGATGGGTTTACTGAAGCTTGGGATAATATAGTTGGAAAGGAGCAAGAAGAAATATTATGCAACGAACTCTTACGGTTCATACAAATAGTATTCAATAGGATAGATGAACTAACATCTGGAAAAGAGAATGGAAAAATAATCAAAAATTGGATACCAGAAAGAATGGTAGAATTTTGCTGTACTCAATGCGGACTAAATCATGAAACAAGGGATTTTATTCGTGCTATGCTGCTTCATTTAATAGACAAGCTAGAAAAGAATGATAAATTCTTTGATTTTCTAAAAGGCAACCGATTCCTTACATTGGAAGCGTACGAACAAGTTAAAACACGAGCTAAGAAATAAACATTAGTCCCTTTGTATTGTCTGTTTGTTAGTTCTAAAGAGGTCTACCGCCTCGCTTTAATCCTGGATTTCTATGTTACTCCACTTTATTTCGTGAATTGTCATCTCATGTAAGGTTTACTTTGTAGTGGTAACCATACAGGGAGAGCTTATCTATGTAACAGAGACACTTTGCCTGCTCCTCCTCCCGCTGCTGCTCTGAATTAGGATAACAGTCTAAAAAATGAATAACAACTTGTAGTGATAAGAGGAACAAAAAATCTCTCTTTAATTACTATTGCCTACATATAATAAAGGTTCTTCAAAGCCATCAATATCTCCCTGGAAATACCCATGACCTTTCCCATCGCATTTAGTAGAAGATAAGGAAGCTGATGTCATAAGTACATCGTAAACCTCAGAGGGTGATGCTAATGGATAAGTGGCTTTGTATAATGCTGCTGCTCCTGTAACATGCGGAGCTGCAGTACTGGTTCCAGTATAGACTGCATATTCAGTTCCATTATAAGTCGAGAAAATGTCTACACCTGGAGCTGCCATATCAATAGCGGGTCCAAAATTACTGAAATTAGCAAAGAAGTCATCTTGTCCTATAAGTGTAGGTCGTCCTATACCTCCGCATTTCCCATCGCTATCGTTGATGGCTGATACAGTGATAACAGAGGGATTAGAAGCAGGAGAATACAATGAAGCATTTTTGCCGCTATTTCCTGCTGCAACAACATAAGTGACCCCTCCCACTATACTCGATTGATTAATTGTTCTATCTAATGTGGGAGAAAGAAGATTTTCTATACTGATATTTGCTACATCTATTTCATCCGAATGTTCTGTTATGTATTCAACTCCCTTTATTTGAGAGGATACTGGACAGTTACCTAAACTGTCACAGACTTTAAGAGCCCATAGCCTCGCTCCTGGTGCAGTTCCTATTATCCCAAGAGAATTGTCCATGCCTGCCACAGTTCCCGCTATATGTGAACCATGACCTTGATCATCTTCCGCAGATTCTGTATAATTTACAAAACTAACATCTTGGTACACATTTAGATCTGGATGAGTAAGACTAACCCCTGTATCTAAAATTGCAATGTCTACATCTGTTGCATTCATTCCAGATACTTGTTGAATATTCAGCCTATCGTCTTGTTCAGAACTGCTACTATTGCCCTCACTGGTCCTCTTGATATCCAGATTCCTTGAATCACTTTGATTATCATCATTAAATGATAGAATGTTCTTCAAATCCGCATCAATTCTGTCGATGCCCCTTGGAATAGTTTCATATCCTTTATTTTGAGCAGATATCACATCATCATTATTTGATGATGCTATTTGTCCCATCTTATCCTGCTCAATAAATGCCGCCCTAGAATCATTTTCTATCTCCCTAAGTAATTCTTCTCTATTTTTTTCTATATTTATAGCGAATCCCTTAAAGGGAGAAGCATCATAAATTTGAAGTATTTGTCCTCCTTTATCCGCAAATTCTTGAGCTATAGATTCGATATCATGTTCCTCGATATCATCATTCAAGGTTATTATATATTGGTCAGGTATTATTCCTAGTTTACCATTACCATTAGTATCACCTGTTGGAGTAACGATATAATTAAAATGTCTTTCGACAAAGTTTACGACTGGGTTAGCCAAGTCTTCATGAATATACATATCCACTTCGTGTAGTACCACTAATTCGTCGTTGGAAGGAGCAATAGGTTGTCGTATTTCTTGTATATTATAACCAGAGAATGGAACATCTTCTAATACTATAACACCTTTTCTTGGATTACAATCTAGGTTGTCAATATCTTTATTGTCGGACACTATAAGAGAATTGTCTAAAGTATAAGGGTTAGGAGTTATTCTGAATAGTGCCCCAGGAATCAGCTCTCCTGTGTTAACAGAGATCTTCTTTATTGTTAACGTTCCATCTTCATCTACTCCTTTCTCAGTCCGTTGAGAAAATTCTAAACATATTGTTTCCATATCCACCCCTTCTATGTTCTCTGAAAAACCTTCCCTTTCGACTGCTGAGGCATCTTCCGATAGTTGATCATCTTCTCTTTCTCCCCCATTTAATGGCGGATTACCCACTTCTCTACCTTCTTCATCAGGTGGATCCACGTCTTCTTCTCTTGCCACAAGAGCATCATCTTCATCCTCTGCATCTCTTCCTCCTGGAGGAGAAGAATCGTTATCACCATCATTTTCTGACGAATCATCATCTCCTCCATCTCCTCTGCCTCCAGTCACTATGTCTGAGGCTTCAGCATATCTAATAGAAGAAGCAAATGGCAGTGTCAGAAATGTGTTACTGAGAAAATTTGAAGTAAAAAGCATCGAGAAAAGTATGCTATTTAGAATTGTTATCGTTAGTAACAAATGATTATTGTTAGGCGTGGTTCAACACCTTCATCCATATTGCAGATATCTCAGCATATCGAATTCGTAGAATGTCGACTACAACAAACATATTTTATTCAAGAGGGTGCATGTCGTCTATCTTGGAGTTCTTGAGGAGTTATTATTGAAATACTGCCATTAACTGCAGTTGCATTTGTAAGATTGGTGCTCAAAGTTGAGTTACTACTTTCAGTACTCCCATTATTTTTCGAGCTCGAAATAGCAGATGCATTATTTGTTGTAAGGTCTGATAATGGGTTGTATAATTCCATTTCTAGAGGTATCCAACTAGATAATAAGAGCGTTAAAAGTAAAATTCCTGCAATCATGACAAGAGCCCTATTTCTGTCGGATAGCGTCATGTGCTTATATCGTGATATGAAAATATTTATGCTTATCTGCAAAGCGATTAAAATCTTATATTCTAAAATTCTTCGACAATACGACTATGTTATATAGTATATTGTCGGTTAAGGTAATTATTTGTACTTTTTTAGATAATGACAACTACTAGCGTTCGTATACGCATTTTATGTAGCTAGAGATCTAGTAAGATACCCTATGAAATGGCTGATATTATATCTAGCCTATTTCGATAGAGACTTGATAATTTCATAAATACAATATATTTCTAAATCCCTTAGAATATGAGAGTATAATACGTTGTTAGATAACTATATCAATTTTTTAATGGACGGTGTTGTATGACAAAAGTCATAAAAAAAATTGTGAAGACGCCAATGGTGATGATGGTGGTCTTAATGGCAACAGCGGCAGTAGTTACAGCATCGATTCCATATACCACAACAGAAAATACATACGCAAAAAGTCCAGCTGCAAATACCGACGACTTGAAAGTTAAGCAATGCGTACAAGAAGAGATAGACGGATCTCCTCCAGGAAGCCTTTGCGGACCAAGTGAACGAAGTATTGACGAAGATCATGTAGATGAGATCTTTGATGAAAGATTAGATGGAATAAGTGTACCCTTACCACCGCCATCTTAACCATTCAATATTTTTTTTTATTTTTGTTTCTCATTCATTCCACCTATATCTTCAATGGGCTTCATGATGCTTAGGTAAATGCATCCTTTAAAAAAATATATTTAATAAATGACTAGCCGATTTGCTTGCTGCAAGTCATAATTGGCTTCCGCTATCTCTATGATGCTTACCTAGGACCGGCACATACATATTTGAAATTTAAGAATATCGGTGAGTACTCTTCTTGAATGTATATATTATTATTAGTCATTAACTCCAAAGTTAGTTGTATACCTATGGAGAAAACCAATAACATTAATAGTTGTGACAGCCGTGTTCATGCTTATAAAAATGGTAAGACCATGGAGCAATGTAAGGAAGAAGCCAGAGAAAATACTCGAGTACTATCAAAAGAACTATTAGAAAATGGTGAGGTTTCATGGACACGAATATTAGATACGGCAGGTCATGACGAATTAGTTTATAAATTAACTTTGAAATATCTCCGACAACAAGGATATGATATCGGAAATAATAAAAATCCAAGAGTTCGCTAAGTATATTCATGTGGTGGATTAGCTGATTGGGTCTTTGAAGACACTTTAAAGTCGTGCCGAACCCCCTTGGGCCCAAACCGATATCAGTGCTTAATTAGGATTCTCACGAAACATGAGGAAAAGGAGAGAGAGAAAATAAACAGCATATCTTTTTGATTACATGAAGATCAGGTGTCAGAGACATTTTTGATCGTTGCATTTTGATATTGCGCAAAAAATTGATGATAATGGTCAATATCATGTCATTATT
>JBOGPP010000142.1:0-9827 GCA_050748485.1 Nitrososphaeraceae archaeon
TCAGATGCAACTAATGACAACAACAATGATGCGGATATATCAGCAGGCTCCGAAGATAACACAATTAGCCAAGGAACAGTAGGTCATCAGAACATCGATAATGTGGACGAGGATTCTCATGCAGCAAACGACAATGACAACATTGCAAATATTGCAAATGATGCAGATGACAATGACGTTGCTCAAGACACAACCCAGGATATTAATAACGTAGACGACGACTCTGATGCAGACAATGAAAGCACCAACAATGCGGATATAACCAGTGGTAGTGACAGCAACAACGTAGACCAAGATGAAGACCAAGACATTAACGGTTGCAGTGGCGGAAGCACCTGCGGAAATAGTGGCGGAAACAACTCGATCCTCTAAACATAGTAGCAAAATACAACATAGAAAGTAACAAAAACAAAGGAAACCAACCCTTTCTTTTTTTTAAGTAAGTTTAAAGTATTTTATGGAAACTTTCGCTTCTGCTTGTCAAAGTACTAGCATATATATTTCATTCATACTATAAAGGAGAATAAATCGTCTAATGAACACCAATAATTTCCGAATACAGGTAAACCACTGTGATCGACCAAGTCAATTGAAGTAACTCCGAACATATACGCCACCTTCTGCGGCTAATGCTTTTGGCAAGCTCGACGCAATGAGCAAGTTATAACGTTGTCCAATTAACCACAGCGTTGGTTGATTTTCAGATTCAAGGAAAAGAACACAAGGTAATCTGCGATGAGCAATGAGACTTCTTTCCAGTTTAACGCTAAGGGAAATTGAAATAGTGATAAATGGAATGGGCCAGTCTTGCCTCGGTGTCCGCATTGTGGTTGGGGAGTAGGACTAGATTGCCTTGTGTCATTATTTATTCGATTTGGATGTTAAACGCTCTTGTATCTTAGAATTTTGAAAGGGCAACAAGTGCAATAGCAATGTCCGGCTATAGAAATAGCTGTGTTACCTCTTGCGTTTTGAGACATTACTTCAGGAAACCTGAAGGTCGTCTTTCTGTACGCTTATTTTTTGTTTACGCGTGGATTGACGAACGCTTTAACCGGAGCTGACCCCACAAGTGTACTCGATCTCAGATCCAATTTGAACACGTAAGACCTTGACATGAAATCAAAATTCCCGAAACTTAATCGATTAATGTCTTGCAAAAAGCGTCCGCTCACTTCAAATGAACAGACATTAGATCTTTTCAGCCCAATAAGCAAATCACACGTGATAAGTTCATTCTGATCTGTATTTAACTAGGTCAAGGGAACGGAAGCAAAAAATGTCCATCTTCATCAGAAGTGTCCTCACTTTTCCCTGGGTCTTCCTTGTTTTCTGTCCTGTCGCCGCTGTCGGCCTGATGTGCGTCACCGTCATCGTTATCACCGTCATCGTTGTCGGTCACTCGATTTTCATCACTGATCGAGTCGCTCAGATCTTCGTCCGTTGGAACAATATCAGGAAGTACTAACGGCCTTTCCACCGGTTCAGATCTCAAATTACTGGAAATACTATTGGTAGAACCAGAGAATCTATCCGCACATCCAGTCTCGTTGGCGGAAGGTTCACATGCTGGAGTGCTTCCCTGGATTAGATTTGGGGAGAAAAAATCGTAAAGACCACAGAGAAACTGGCAAACAAGCCCAACCCTAATACTAAATCCCGAGTTTTACCACATGCATTCATGAGAGGCATTCATATGCCCTACTCACCATACAAGGTTCAAATTTCTATTTAAGTTTTTTGGTGCTGGATGGGCTGCGTTAGGTAGATAGATCAAAAGTTATGAATGCTCTTTCTATTTTATACATCAGCTTTACTACAAAGGAGAACACCATCAGGACTAAATGCGCATGTGTGATCCTTCTACTCCTTATTAATAGGTTAGGAGTACTGCAAAAGCAGTGGAACAGTGTACTGAAATGAGAAGCTAGGTGCTTTATGGAATCAGGAACAATAATTTAAACCAAATAGATTTCATTTGAAATCGAACCAGTTATTGCGTTCATCATGGATGAGACTAGGTTACTGGCAGGTTTAGACTATACATGGGTATGGGTTGTAGGCAAAACACTCCATAGGCAAGTTCTTTATACTTATCCTTTAGAACATAGTTAAATTGCTGGGTGTCGAATCATCCTGAGATTCCTAATTAAAATTTATTGCGCGGACAGTTTACACATATAATTTATGACTCTCGTACCACTAATGAGAGCCAAAAAGAGCTTAACTTAACGCTGCAATGACGGGTTTAGATCTCACTTTGTGCATAAGGCTCAGGCTTAATTAGGACAGTAGATATTCTATCACTAACCTGAGATAGATTGATTTAGAGGTTTCCTGATGATCTAATCCCAGATAAAAACTCGGTAACGTATATAACAGGTTACGCCAATTGTGTACATGCTGCTTTCATAATGAGCAAAGAAGATAGAGGACGCATCCTTGTATTTGTGACAGCAATCTTCTTATTAGTTACTGTCATCTATTCATCTAATCTCTCTTCTCCGTATTCTGTGTATTCGCAAGAAACGGAAAATGGCACCACTTTTCAAACAAGTACTAGTACAGAATGTGCAGGTATAGGTATAAAATCTGAGAGTGAAGCGGATACCTTGCTATCTTTGGAGGGGAATAGAATTTCACAAGAGTGCGAACAGATAATTAGTTCTCAAAGTGGTAACAATTCTCGTGCCTCTAACTACGCTACAAATAGGGTTCAAATTGACAATGATGTAATTGGAGAAAATAGAATTAACCAGGAATCGAAGCAAAAATAAATAACTAAAATCTTGTGCGTTTGTTTTGTTGAGCATTATGCCCTTGATAGAATAAATCAATAATCGTCCCCCTCGAACTAAGTCCCATTTCCATTATCCAATTTGCGATTCTACGGAGTTTATATATGTCTCAAGATTTGTCTTAATGAGCATTATACTATTTTGATTGAGTTCCTTTTTCAATGGCAATGTCAGGATGATAAATGCCTTGAATTCGAAGGATTACGATTATCCAAATATGTGGTGGCAACGTTATGGAAGATTATTGAAGTCTTTGAGATGCATTTTCTTTTTAGGATCTCATATCAGAGCATATGTCTGACCTAGTAAAATTTGGGGAGATGTCTTATCGTCAGAATAATAAAAGAGGGCGGTCTATTCTATTACTTTTCGCCATCCCCGTTTAGGTCAATGGAAGGGGAAGCAAGCTCTCAGGCAAATGACGCCGCACAATTTCAATGACAATGGTGCAATCCTGACAAATTGCGATGACAACGGTATTCACCAGGTTCAAGTCAGCACATAGATCATGTACTTCGTGACCTTGATGCATGGAACGACGCCGATAACTTTGCATGCAATATCTGATCGCTATGACAACAAAATCAATCAAGATTAATCACAAGCAGTACACGGATGTAATCTCGGCAGCGTGCACATTACGACAATAGCGGCGGCAACAGCCCTGAATTTAATCTATAGTAAAAACAATAAACTACAAGAAGTACTAGCATCTTATCTCCTTGTTTTCATTTCATCTCATTTAGGTCAAACGTTTGATCAATCCTATTGTACCAATTGAGAAAATAGAGGTAGTGTAGGGACTGATAATAATAGAACCTATGTTATAGAAGGTAGATTTCCCCAGATAGGTAACAACCAAATTATGGCTATAATATACGATGAAGTAAAAAATAATCTAGATTGGACATAAATTTAAGGACGCAACATCAGATAAGCTGTCCCAAATTCTTTTCCGACAGGTTGAAGGGCAGATGATTGGAACAGCCTATAGAGATCACGTTTAAAGGCTGCTGAAGTGATAATAAGGCCAAATAATGAGATGAACACAAGAAACACTTGAAGAGAATTCCGATAACAAATTGATATTCTTCATTATTTCTCACATAAGAAAGATCTGATTAAAGTAAGGGGCCCAGGTAGCTTAATGCAGTTAAACATTATTCTCATTCACTCTATGGAATGCACAGCAAATATGTGGCAATCGTAGCAGTAATTGCAGCGACGCTCATCGGAGCAACAGCATTCGCAACAACTGACAGCGCATTTGCAGGTGGACATGGACATAAGAAGCACTATGACAAGAATCAGGTAATCTCGCAGGCTAATGATTGTGGAAATGGTCTCGCTCCATTAAATGTCGGATGTCAAAACCTTGGCTCTCAAGTTCAAGGCGAGGAGAATGCAGTCTCGTTAGCTGCGGATCAAACCTTCCCGCCCGTCAACTTAGATGGCGGAAAGTAAAAAAAATCCCGATTCAATTTTTTTTGTTCGACTGTAGTTGATGACGGAACTAAATTAAGTTAAAGATAGGAATGTAATGATATCGTAAATATGCGTAAAATGGTCTGTCTCACAGACTGAAGCTAAATCGCCAAGGGTTTTCTGACCATGTTCTAGCAACAGAAATGTATATAGTCAACGACAGTGATGACGTCCACGCAGTTCAATTAGCTGGCCGTTGTACACCAAATCCGATGGTAACCCTACCGCAGGCAGAGACAATGACAACGGTACAGTACTAGACAGGAGTAACGAATTGGAAGACTAAGACGCTGATAACATTTAGCTCTCACAGAGATGAGCATAAAAAGAGTGCGTGACGTCCGATTCTTTTCTTAATATCTTTTAAGAATCAAAATAACAGCTAATTATATTGTGAATAACAGGATGCTGCATTCTTTCAGCCATTAAATTTCTTACCAAGGGAAATCATGATCATTTATCAAGAACACAAATTTATCTTGCTCATCAAAGTAACTATAGAAAAATTAGAGTTGCAAGGATTCCCAGAGCAACTACCTATAGATGTTGTTGGCAGGCTCACATTCAAGCCATTAATTGCTAATACTTGCCTGTTAGTTTGTTCAAATCATTTAGTTCTGGAATATATTAGCCTATCGATTCTATCTTTTATAGAATCATTACTCGATAGATCATTTTCATTCGAATTACTCGTGCTATTTTCATTACTAGATGGTGGAACACTCAGGATGTCTGAAGTATCTGTCGGCATCGTAGTGCATTCACCTTCAAAGCATTCTGTCTTTTTACAAGGTCGGTTATCGGTGCATGTTATGGAAGTGCTTTCATCTTTGGCAATCACAAAGGATTGAATCCCGGTTAGAGTCCCGACACAAACTATCATGGTAAGCACACAACTGCTTAATATTTTTCGGTTTGATGACTTCGTATCCAATACGTTATAACTAGAGGTGAATTGATATAACTGGGTTACTCGTCTTATTTCGGGGAGATGGTAACCGTAGTTTTGAGAATTCCAAAGTTACAAGAATTTCTACTTCCAATTTTTCAGGCACATTGTAGACAAAATAGCAATTAATTCCAGGTATCAAGGATTCTGATATGTCGATGCCGGTTGTAACGATTCTAAGGAATGGAGTGAGATTCATTAATGTAGAAATCAACTGACCAATAACTAGATTCTAATAGGGAAAAATTCTAACTCTTACACTATATATCAAGTACTGTGTAATGTATAACACTATTATTGTATACAGAAATTATAGAACCTTGGGTGGGGCCCTATTTATTATAACGTATCTCGTAGAATATGGTTCCATTTTCATAATGGAGGATCACGACTTGAACATACGAACCAAAGTACATTGATCTGACCATAGACAACCGGATAACGGTTCTTTTGTAGGTGAAGGCATTGATAAAACAATCATTGCTCCTTAGTTCTCATAGAATATATATCAGATTTAACTAATCGCCCAAACCTGATTAATTCAAATAAGCAAAGTTTACGCCCACTATACTGATATATGAACACCAAACATTTGTTAATTGTCGCAATGATGGCTGCAATGTTAGTTGGGACTACGGCACTTGCAACGACAGAAAGCGCTTTCGCAACCTATGGAAAAAGTCAAGCTACGTCACAAGCAAATGCTTGCGGAAATGGGGTTGCACCACTGAACGTAGGATGCCAAAATCTAGGCTCTCAAATTCAGGGAGATGAGAATGGGGTATCGTTAGCTGGAAACCAGGCTTTTCCCCCAATCGACCTAAACGGTGACGACAAAAAGTAACAAGAAATAAGCCACCTTCTTTTTTTATTTTTTATTTTTCGAATGTTTTAATTATGTGAGACAATGCTGACCTTTCTTGGCTTATTCTTAGAACCTTTGAACAAAAGGAAAAATATCCATCACAGCGACCTAAAAAATGTGCAGTTTCCCTGGCACGGCCTATCACGAAATCTCCTCAATTCATAGCGGCTTTAATGATTCACATTTTTTGAAATTTGGAAGACAAAAAAATCCTAATAGACTCCTATTAGGCCAATTATACTGTAATTGGCGTGCAGTATCATGAATATTTTATCCTGATACTTTTACTACCTAATCTCTTTAATGACTCCTGATTAATTCTATTTTCCCCATCTTTATTGTAGTTTTCGACCCTAACTTAAACGGTTTAATGCGCTCAAGCCGTTACCACTCCCAGAATAATTAAATGTTCACACATTCTTGTGAAATTCTATTCCCCTCCAAAGATAGCATAGCGTCCGGTTATTACAGATTTCAATCCAACGCCAACGCATTCACAACAACGCATTCACAAGCGATATCTCTCGAATTATTGGCGTCACTGGTATTTTTTGCTTTGAAGGATAGAGGATCGAAATCAGGAGTATGAAATCCTGTATAGTTATTGCAGGCTGTGGCTGCAATTACCGGCAAAGACTCTTTTGACACATTGGTCAATATAATTATCACCTAGTAATCAGTAAACAACGCCTGTAATGTGTAACGAACTTCTCTATTATAATTAATTCGTCATGAAATGCCAAGCTTTACCCGATTTCGTCCTATTGGTAGTGCAATTACTGTTTTCCGCAGGGTTCTATCATAGTTAAGGCGAAGCCTATCAATAAAAGAATTTAAAGTTCTGAGCAAAACCTTTATCCGCCTCGTAGCAAGATGTGGATCGCACGACACATGCTTTTCATGCCGAGCTTGGCCTAACGCACAATTAGATTTTGGTTGTATGACAAGGTCTGCAACGATCGAAAAAAAGATGAATGATTCGACTACGGAAGTCCTTGAGATTATCTGCTTGTAGTAGATTGTTGTGGCTGAAATGTCAGGTAAGAAAATGCCCAAGATCTTGCAAGGTTTGAGTTATATTCTGCAGCTGCTTCTACTGTTCTGCTAAAGTTTTTCACATTCTCTCTTGCTACATTTAATGCATTGATTGTCAGCTGGTTGTTGATGTCTGCTACGCTAATGAAGTTATTGGTGATATCATCTGATTGTTTTACCAGGCCCTGAACATATGGTGCTGCTGCCTCTGGAACAGCGAAGTTGTTGAAATTGCTATCGCTAGCTACTAATTGCTTTTGAACTGAAAATGTTCTCTGGATGGCATTTCTAAGTGCGTCTATGTACTCCTGCTGCAAGTTTGAGATTGCCTGAGCATATTGTGGTTGAACCTTTGAAGATTCATTTACCAATTTTGTGACGTTTTCATTTGCAGCATCCACTATCTGAGATACATTGATTGTTGCATTTGTGCTTGTTGTTACACTATCTCTTGATTTTTTATTTTCTGATGACATTCTGATACCTTTCATTTAGCTTTCCGCTTATATATAGATTGGTATCAGATGGTATATATAACCACCCATGGCCAGTGGCAAACTTTACTGAGTTTGTAGATTTCACTTCTATTCTGTGATTACTAGTGCAATAAATTCCTGATACGACACCTACTACAGGAAACAAAAATTAATGATAAATTTTCACAAATAAATAGAATATAAGACGATTAGAAAACTATTGAAATTTTCTAATTGCTTGCATCACCCCCCCTGCCTTGGTTGATGCAATACAATTAGATTAGAGTAAGATACACACTACAGACGTCGTTGTGCGTTTATCATCAAAGTAAGCAGTATCGAGAAGCCAAAATATAGACAGATAGTGATCGAATAGAGTTCAAATTCGCCCGCTGCGATGGTAACAGTGTAACTAGCAGAGCTCTAATGCAAGAAATTAATGCGAAAATAATACAAAGCTACGATTGCGCTGACCAACCAAGCTGCAATTAGCAGAAAAATAAATAGCTTACTCGTATCTTGTAATTTCGTGCTTGACTCGATACCAAAACAATATTCATTTAATTAAGCTTATTGAATAACGCGGTACTATCATTGTATTCTAAGACTGTCATACTATAAACATACAGACAAAATACCTAGAAGATAGTACGTTAAAAGACAGACATGCATTTTTTAAACGGGAAGTATAGAATATATGATGAAGACAGGAAGGCGATACACATCAATATCTTAGAGTACCTGAAAGTATCCAAGGAGATAAATAGAAAAGGATTCTTTGTAAGGTGTCTTCTCATTGCGGCGGTATCGGTGGTTCTCGTGCTTAAGGTATACCTCTTGCTCTTCGTGATGGACTTTGTTCTGGGACTTTATACTTTCTTTTCAAGCTTTATACTATTGAATATTCTGGTCTTTTCGTACTTTAGATACCGCGACCCGAATTTTGAACTACCCCCCGCCTTAAAAGACAACCGGAAAATTTTGGAAAATTCTCCTTTCTTTTCGATAGTGGTACCCGTGAAGAACGAGGAAGAAAATATTAGAAACTGTGTTGAATCATGTATAAATCAGACCTATAAAAATAGAGAGGTCATAATTGTAAATGATGGAAGTACTGATGAAACACCAAAAATCCTTGATTCCATCAAGAGAGAAAACTCACAGCTGAAGAATTTTTACATACTTCATATCTCTAAAAGTGTAGGCAAGAAACGAGCAGTTGAAGCTGCAAGTCAGTTCGCGAGGGGCGAAATTTATGCTTTTATGGATAGTGACTGTGACATGGATCTTGATGCTGTGGAGATCGCAGCCAGAATCTTTATGGCGGATAAGAAATTGGGAGCGCTAACGGGGCACGTAACTGTGCGAAATGCATCCAAAGGTAATATTTATGAAAAGATGCAGTCAGTGTACGCTGATGCAGCTTGCAGAGGCTTTAAAGGTGCGGAGAGCTCATTTGATTCCGTTACCTGTTGCTCTGGCGCTCTCAGCTTCTATAAGCGCGAATGCGTTCAGGATTTCATTCATGAATGGGCGCACGACCAGTTCCTTGGTATGGATTTCAAATTCTGCACTGATCGGAGAATGACAGCTCATGTTCTCAGTACTCCGCGAAGAAAACTCCAGTCTACTGTAAGCATAATGGAATCTAGTGGGACTAGTTCTGTCAACAGCGCAGGACTCGTGCGTAATGAATACAGAGGCGGGCAGCCGTTAATATACCCTAATGGGTCCTATCATGATTATGCCAATTCGTCTTACTCCATTGGTTCCTCATCGTACTCAGCTTATGATGACGACACCAAATCTCCTTCTGATTTAGGGTTCTGGAACGTCAAGTACAGCTATAGTATCAAGGTGCACGTGGGTGTTCCAAACACAATGGAAGCGCTGGTTAAGCAGCAGATAAGATGGAAAAAGAGCTTTATCCGAAGTCTGTCAACCACTGGAGGAAGCTACTGGAGGAGACCTGCTTACATTGCAATGATCTACTACATTATGACGGTGATGAAGTTCGTACGTCCTTATGTAGTATTTCATGCGGTCTTTATGTTACCATTGGTAGGCGAGCTGAGCTCTACCCTTCTGTGGTTTGCGGGAATATTGTTCACGTCCATGATTTATGGGGTAGATTATAAAATTAGAAATCCTGAAAGTAAACTTTGGTTATATAGACCCGCTTTTACCCTTCTTACAACCTTTGTTTATACATGGTTATT
>JBOGPP010000143.1:0-2919 GCA_050748485.1 Nitrososphaeraceae archaeon
CTGGTACTTTGTGGATAGGACAGATCAAATATAATATGTAATGTATGCCTACACCTAAAACTTTCTTATTGTAGTAGGTGCCCGGAGATCTTCTGGTTCTGTTGTCGCACAATGGCAGGAACAAAAACAACAACAATAACTATACTTTTGATCCCTTGTATACTTATAAACTATACTTTGTATTATTGTTGATATGCAGAAAATAACTCCATGTTTATGGTTCGATGATAAGGCAGAGGAGGCAGCGAAGTTTTATGCCTCCATTTTTAAAAACTCAAAGATTGGCGATGTTACCCACTATGGAAAAGAAGGATTCGAGATTCATAGAAAGGAGGAGGGATCAGTATTGACTTTAGAATTTGAAATTGAAGGGCAAAAATTTGTAGCTCTCAACGGCGGCCCGATATTCAAATTCAACGAAGCCATTTCGTTTCAGGTACATTGTGAGACGCAAGAAGAAGTGGATTATTATTGGGAGAAACTTTCCGAGGGCGGCGATGAAAAGGCGCAGCAGTGCGGTTGGCTCAAGGACAAATACGGAGTCTCGTGGCAAATCGTTCCCATAGTCTTATACAAGATGCTGAAGGACAAAAATACTGAGAAATCAGAAAGAGTCATGAAGGCGATGCTTCAAATGCACAAGCTTGACATAAATGTTCTAAAACAAGCGTATGAGGGAAAACAATAATCAGAAAAATAATCACAGCCCAGCAAAATGTCGTGGTGGACAGTTTCATAGATGAACAGATGTAGAACTCGGTTGGGCGATGGAAGAGGTGTGTGTATTAAGAGACATATCTAGACTTAATTGAAATGCACCGCTCGGTAGAAGCTTTACCGTGACGGCATTTTGCGTACTTGATTACTATGGTGCGAAAGGATCAAATACTTTTCGTGGCGCTGCTTTGAATGGAGGAGGACAATCACTGGTGTCTCGTGTGTCAGTCATTCCAACTAGTTCATTATCTACGTCATCATTGCGTATCGCTTGTTCAGGATCAGGATTACAAGTAATTACAGGTTCTGTCGATTAGTCCTCGGTTGGCGCAGATTCGATAACTATTTCTTTAGGCTTTAGAGGATCATGGCTACATGGCCTCTTATCACTTCGAATACACTCACGTTCGTAACAACTTCACTACAAATTTCTACTCCGAAAATAATCTGGTTCTATGCAGAAAGCACATTATGATGACAGTTGAATAGGATAATTCTTTAAATCATGCTCCAAAAAAGGCAAAAATACTTCCCATTTTAAAACTGATGTATAGAATAACGATTATAAAAAAGAATCTTTATTGGTTGAATGAACTGACCATAAAGAAAAATCAAATTTATCGTGAAGATTGCCTTTCGTTCATGACCAAAATGAAGAATGAGAAGCTTTTTGTAGATACCATTGTGACCTCTCCTCCATATAATATAAACAAGCAATATGGGATTTATAGAGATAACAAGGAGAGAAATGATTACCTATCGTGGTTAAGATTAGTTGCTCAGGCAAGTGCGTCCATTATGAAAGATGACGGCTCGTTTTTCCTGAATATAGCTGGCAGACCTGTTGATTCAACTCTTCCGTTTTATGTTGCTAATCAATTTCTAGATATTGGTTATACGCTGCAGAATACGATCCATTGGATTAAGTCCATTTCTTTTGACCGAGAAGATATTGGGAAGAATAATGAGCTCTATGAAAATGAAAACATTTCGATAGGCCATTTTAAACCAATAGTTAGTGACCGATATCTCAGCGACTTACAGGAATACATCTTTCATTTTAGTAAAACTGGAAAGGTGAAACTGAATAAGCTTAACGTCGGAGTTAAATATCAAGATAAAAGTAACATCGGAAGGTGGAGATCTGCAACACAAGACAAACGGGACAGAGGTAATGTATGGTTTATACCTTATCCAACGATACAGAAAGAGAGACCTCATCCAGCAGTCTTTCCCATTAAGTTACCTGAACGCTGTATAAGATTGCATGGCATTAGAAGGAATACGCTCGTTTACGACCCGTTTATGGGAATAGGAAGTACGGCATTGGCCTGTCTTCGACTTGGGATTGATTACATTGGTACAGAGATTGACCCTCAATATATCGAAGTTGCAGAAGATCAGATATCAGAGAACATTCAAACATACCTTACAAGAAATAATATTGAATCGAATTACTCAGATTGAGAATAACTAAATCGATGTTTCTGTCCTACCCTGCAACATCTACAACAGAATTCTCCATTGAATTGAAATATCTCTGCCGACTTTTTCTTGTATACAATACAAGAGCTCAATACAAATCGAGCTAATATGACCAACTAGTCGTAAAAAGGGTCCTAAGGAGCGAAGCTTATAACCTTGTAATAGAAGATATAAAAATTAAACGTGAGAGGCTTATTGTTTTACAACTAAAGGAAATGCATTGAAATAAAAAATATGGAAGGAAAGGGGATCGCTTAATTATTTTCTAAGCTTACTTATTTTCTAATTTTCTAATTCCTTGATTCTTTCAGTTACTCCCTGAACTTCTCTTTCCAGGTCGTCTTTGTACTCTTTTAGCATTGAAACCTTTTCTTCTCTAGTTAAAAAGCTTCTTACCTTTCCAAAGTCTGTCCTACTACTACTACCACAACCACAGCTTCCATATGTCATATTGGCTATACGATATATACAATAAGGTGTATTTATATATATCGGATATCCTATATACACAATCATGCCCAGATACGGGGACGAAGAATGTTGTGACATGAGAGGGATGTTAGGATTTCTGATTCTCTTTTTACTATCTAAGAAGCCGATGCATGGTCAGGAAATAGCAGACGAGCTGGCAAAACGAAGGGGCGACAAGCCGAGCCCAGGGACAATTTATCCTGCTCTTAAGAGTCTTAAGTATGCGGGATTTTTGCGTGAGGAAGA
>JBOGPP010000144.1:0-9828 GCA_050748485.1 Nitrososphaeraceae archaeon
ATTTTTTAATAATAAATCTGTTGAGTTGTCCATAAGAATTGTGATCGAGATTTTTTCAATTTCCTTTATAGACATAGCTTATCTACTGATAAAAACTTGAAAAATAGATGCTTATTAACATTTCTTGATATTGTTATCTCGTCTCTGACCACACTATAAATTTTCAGGACAGAAGCATGGTGACAAAGTGAACTGTAAAAAAGTAGTGATACTATAATGCTTTCTGATCTGTAGCATTTCTGATGCTCTTGACTGTGACTATGACATTATTTTCAATAAGTTTACTTGGTAACTAAATTGGGATTCATACTTTGAAATTCCTTGAAGTATTAGAATTTACTTATACTGTGCTGAGTTTGGCTGTTTAATAACAAATTAAAAAATATAAACTGAATCTTTATTAATAGACTGTTTATATCTATTAATTATTATATATCTTTACCTATGTTTATCACATCACACGGAATTGGGATCATTTGCGTTGTGACCATCTTTTATGCCCTTCTTTTAACTATCCCTGGTGGAACCAACAACATTGTGAATGCATCGATTGGAAGTAACAATTCGAAAGGAAGCCTTGTTGAGAATGACATTTCAGCCACGTCCTCAGCTAATTCTGTATCACCCCAAAAGAATCAAACATTCAGCGATAACAATGAGACAATCAACGTTTTAGCCACTTTCTACCCAATTTATGAATTTGTAAATGAAGTAGGAGGAGATAGAGTTGAAGCTACTACTCTTATCCCTCTAGGAATAGAACCACACGATTACGAGCCGACCATACAACAAGTTCAAGCAGCAGAAAATGCAGATATAGTATTTTTTAATGGTCTGGGTTTTGAGGGTTCTTGGCTAAACAGAATAATAATGACAATTTGATCGATACGAGTAAAGGAGCAAATATCACCAAGACAGGGGGCACAATAGATCCTCATATCTGGTTGGATCCAATTTTGGTAAAGAATCAAGTAAAGAATATTGAAAGCGCATTAATAAAAATTGACCCCGGTAACAAAGAATACTACCAGAATAATGCCATTAACTTTACTAGAACATTAGATTCATTAGACGCACTCATAAGATCAACACTACAGACATGTGAGATGAAGGATTTCATTGCATTTCACGATGCGTTTAGTTACTTTGCGAATAGATATGGACTAAATCAACATAGCATCCAAAGTGTCTCCCCAGAGGGAGAAGTATTACCTCAGAGAATTCAGGAAATCGTAGAACTGGCCAAAGATCTTGGAATAAATGTTGTTTATTCAGAAGAACTTGTGGATCCTCGATTTGCAGAGGTAATTGCTCAGGAGATCCCAAATGGTAGAGTGCTCGTATTGAGCCCTGTTGAAGGGATAGAAAAGCAGGAACAAGATGCTAGAGTTGGCTATATCGCCAAGATGAAAGAAAATCTCAATAATCTAAAGGAAGGCCTAAAATGCGCCAACTTAGCCTGGTAGAGGGAATTAATAAAGAGGAATAAGCCGCGGGAATAAGCTATCTTGATAAAATGAGACAAAATATTGCTAATCCAAAGATAGCCCTGGAATGTCAGGTGTATATTCAACCGGTAACTTGAAAGGAGAGCGAAGGACAAGAATATACTCGGGCCATTGATTCTATGATAGGCTTGGTACGATACGCATTAAGGAATCGTCTTTAACAGATATTATAGGTGATGGATTAATGAAAGCAATGACACGGCAGATGATAATAATACTGTTACTCACAGTTCTGACGATTTTACCTTCTTTAATGGATAAAGAAATTTATGCCAAAGAAGACACCTTTGGCATAACAGAGATCTATCCAACCTCTCCAAATGGTACTGAATGGTTCTCGTCATGGAATAATGGCCATACGCGTGAACTTACCTATGGTCAGAGAGATCCATATGATGGTATAGAACTCACAGGAAATGGAAAGCTACAGATAAATGGAGAAGAGGGTATCGCCACAGCGTCTGGCAGTGCTCCACGAATAAGGGTAGTTGATTTGGACTTCAACAATACCGAAATAACATTTTACGGCAAAAGGGTATCAGAGAGCGAAGAGGTCTCTTACCAAGGATTTGTAGCAGGAGGGCGGTCTAAACACTATACAGATGATACTTGCTATGCAAATACACTATATAGTCGGTTTACATACGATGGTAGAGTATCTTTCGAAAAGGAGCTTTTTCATGGCGAAGGAGAACCTGCTCAATATCCTCCACTCGATGAGGCAATATATATTTGGCCTGCTGGTGCTGAGGGTATCCCTTTTGATCAATGGATAGGAATGAAATTCGTTATTAGAACTTTGGATGATGGTGAAGGGCCATATGTATTATTGGAGGTCTATAGAGATCTAAATGATGGTGAAGGTGGAGGTGAATGGGAGAAGGTATTGCAGTACAAAGATATTGGAGATTGGTACGTAGATGCAAGTGAAGGCGTTTGTGATGATTATCCACATAACAAAATAATTTTAACACCAGGATTTGTTTTTATTAGAAATGACTTTGTAGATGATGTACAGTATAAGAAATTTAGCATCCGGGAGATAGTTGACAATTGAAAAATGAATACTAATCTTTTCCTTGTCGTCATGATCTATTCACTTTTACTAGGCTACATTAAATCGCCGCCATTAATGAAACTAATGCCAGTAACATCAGTAAATGAATTGATAGCTGAAAAAATAGGAAGATTGCAATCAGCTACTGTGACGAGCTTGAAGATATGAAGGATTATGCGAAAAAGGTAATTGAAGAGCTGCATTTTCGTAAAGGAAGTGCAAATCCTGCTGAAGGGGAAGAAGAAGGAAACAAGTCCCTATTTTACCTTACTCTCATCATCCACACCAATTCTTTTCTCCAGCTCTTCCAGGATTCTGCGGATCTCTTTTATCTCTTGCACGATTTCATGTTGTGTTAATGGTATCTCTGATTCCCGTTGCACTTGTTTATATGCCTCTTCAGATTTCCTCACAATTACTGAAATAAACAGATTTATGATAATGAAAGTTCCAATCACAATAAAACTTGCAAAGTATAACCAATATATTGGTCCTAAATTAGTAACTATTGGTTCCATTACATTTACCCATCCTTCCAGTGTAATGATTTGAAATAGCGTTGTAAATGCGGTCAAAAATGATGACCAATGTTCTGGATCAATGTCCTTGAAAAGGTGATACCCGACTATAGCATATATGAAGAAGAGGATTGAAAAAAGAATCAAAATATTAAATATACTAGGTATCGATCGGACAAGTGTGGATACAATTGCACGCAATTCAGCAGATTTTGTGACCAACCTAGTTATTCTAAGCAATCTGATCAGCCTAGCTATTGTTGAAAACTGGCCTGCAGTTGTAAGGGATAAAACTATGATAGCAAAATCAAAGCAATTCCAAGGATCTCGGAAATAGTTTTGTGGTCTTGGATAAAGCGCGATCATCCTCAATATGGCTTCAACAATGAAAACTGCAATCACCAGGCTTTGAATTAAGCTGAAAGTTCCTACTTCAAGTAATTGATAATATTCACCGGCCGAATTTACAACTGGCGTTGCTTCAACGGCGAGAGCAATTGCTTGGAGAATAATGACTCCTGTAATTATCCAATCAAACATCTTGCTTCCTACGAAGTCTTGCGCAAGTTCAACAACCTTATTCCTGTCCTTTCTTGATGACGATGATGTTTGTCCTAACTCAGGAAGTCGAGATGATGATGAATTCTTTTTTTTCATGGAGTTAAATACATACCCCTTCATGCACAGTTTTGTTGAAGTGCCAAGTTCTTGTAGACAGAGCTAAGCCTCAAATTGCTCCTCCAATTTCCTATCTTGAACTAACCGATCATATTCCCACAACCGCAGGCAGCAATTTAACGCTATTTTAGGCTTTTGGGTTAATTGCAATTCGGAGGAACAGGTAAGCCATTCAAATACTTCCATTCACTTCTACTGATCTGATAGCTGTATATTGATACGATATAAGACAAATGTCCACTATGTATTACAAGGTGTAAGATGATTAATAAGAGATCCACGCACATGTGTCTAAATGACTCTTTGAAATCACGCGGGAAATTTCGGGGTCATTTAGATACTTGTACCACCAACGCTTAATAGCCGAACGAAGGTGAGTCAAACTACTATCCAATGACAGTTTATTTGTTCTTTTGTACGATTGCTAGAAAAAATAAAATTAAAATAGCCAGTGTCATCATCTCCCTCCTACCAACTTTTAATTCATATATCCTTGGCTTATTTTTAGTAGGTATAATGCATTCTATAATTTCCATTAGTGGAATTATCTAATATAATATGCTAACATATTTAGTTATTAGGTACAATACCGTACTCACGTATAGATTTCTGTTGATTTATGATCACAGATTAGACGAGATCTAGTACATGCTATTAGCTTCTATTACTAATACAATAATAATTGCAGGCAACATCCTCGACCTATACCCTTTGAATGGTACAATGATTATATGGATAAAAGAAAAACGTAACAACAATATTGTAAGAGTAAAAGATAAAGAATGGAACCACTCGATCTACGTAGCTTCAGATAATAAATCTGATTTGACTTCTCTACTTCGTTATATACACAGTAATGACAAGACTATGAAACTTGTTAGCTGTTATAAGTTTACAAATCGATATGAGAGAATTACGGATAGTCAAAAATCAGAAGTCCTAAGACTAGAGTTATCAGATCCTACAAAAGCGACAACTTTGGCGAGGAGTATAGAAAGATATGGTAACGTATTTGGAAAATATAGATTATACAATGTAGATTTATCTCCAGCACAGGCTTATTTATATGAGCATAATTTGTTCCCACTTGCTCTTTGTGATGTCTATTACGATAAGAATAATATATTACAGAAGATAGTTAACAAAGATAATATATGGAACACAGATTATATCGTTCCTCGGTTTAGAACTGCTCTCATAAAGGTAAATACAAGACAGGGTGCTAATGATAGTAATAACAATAACAATGCAAATAATAGCAAGAAAAAGAACAGTAATAAGAATATCGGATATTCTGATGCAATAAAATCCATTTCGATAAGTATTGGTAATGGCGGTAGTAGTAATAGTCGGTATAATAGTGGTAGTAACAGCAACATTCATAATAGAAATATTGAGATCGATTCTGACTCTGAAGAGCAAATACTGAATGTATTAGAAGCTGAAATATTGAGAATAGATCCTGACTTTATATTTACAGAAGATGGAGATTCATTTACTTTTCCTTATCTTATTCATAGAGCCAAAATGAATGGAAATAAAAATTTGTTACTAAGCAGAGACCCAATGAAATTGCAAAGTCCTATAAAAGAAGGAACATCATATTTTTCATATGGCCGAATTTATTTTAAACCATCTACCATAAGGCTATTTGGAAGAATACATTTTGATCAATCGAATTCATTTGAATTGTCAAATGAAACTGGTGGAGGATTAAGTGGATTATATGAGATAGCCAGGATCTGTAGAATGCCTCTTCATACAGCAGCTAGAGCTTCTATAGGCAAATGTCTTAGTAGTCTTCAATTTTATAACGCCACAAGAAAAGGAGTTTTGATTCCGTGGAAACCTATGATCGCAGAGCATTTCAAATCAATGAATGCATTGTTGATTGCAGATAGAGGTGGTCTAATGTATGAACCGGAAGTAGGAGTACACGAACAAGTAGCTGAATTTGACTTTGAGTCACTATATCCAAATATAATGAGAAAGTATAATATTTCAGCTGAAACTGTAAATTGCGATTGTTGCTATCGTAATTATCATTCGACTTCTTTTAATCGAAGTATTAATGGTATTGTAGGCAATACTGGACTCAAGACAGACTTCTTAACAATGCATGATGCTGATCATCACTACGCATGTTCGAAGAGAATAGGAATCATTCCCATATCTTTAAGAATATTGCTTGAGAAGCGTTTACTCTACAAAAAACTGAAGGACTCTATTCAAAACCATACTCTAAAGGAGAAATATAATTCCAGACAATCTACATTGAAATGGATTCTAGTAACTTCATTTGGATATCTAGGATTTAATAACGCGAAATTTGGAAGAATCGATGCGCATATAGCCGTTTGTGCTTACGATAGGCAGATATTATCTCATGTTATAAAGGTTGCTGAAAGACAGGGATTTAGAGTATTACATGGAATAGTGGATTCTATTTGGATGCAATTTAAGGAAAAGAATCACAACAATAACAGCAATAGCAAAGAATTATGTCAATTGCTAAAAGAAGATATAGAAAAACAAACAGGATTCAAAGTGTCTTTTGAAGGTATTTATAAATGGATAGCGTTTGTTCCCTCAAAAATAAATACCGCATTACCTGTTCCAAATCGATATTTTGGAGCATTTGAAGGTGACTCATTAAAGATAAGAGGGTTAGAATCAAGAAGACATGATACACCCATCTTCTTTGAAAAATGCCAGAATCATATATTGCAGGTAATGGCTACTGGAAATACAATAAAGGGAGTTAAATCTCTTATCCCAGAAGTAAGTAACATAATCAAAAACTATCTTCATCAACTTAAAGCAGGTAAAGTACCACTTCAACAATTAATAATTACCAAAATAATATCAATGAATGCAGATGAGTATCAGAATAGAGATACGGTAGAGAAGAATTCTGTTGATCTACTCAGATCTGAGTGTGACATACATCTAAGAGCTGGTGAGATACTACAGTTTATAATCACGGATTATTATAAAAAACGTTCTAAAACAAGATCTATTCCAATTCAACTTATAAATAAAGAAGCAACAATTTATGATGCAAGAAGATACGCAGAGCTGCTTATAGAAGTCTGCAATTCAGTAACTAAACCATTTGGCTATAGTTGTCTTATGCCTTAGGTAGACTAAGTAATATGGTGTGAATGTAGACAAATGTATCCTAATCCCTACTAGCTTCAATAATTCTATCGGCTTTCCTGTCACTATGCAAGCTGGTTGGAAGAGTAATGCTTGAATTTGCATTCATGAACATAGTAAAAGTCGCCAGAAATGAAATGACTATCCTTCCAACATCGCAGAATACCACAGGCATTTCCATTAAGAGGGGATTTGTCAGCTTAAATAATAAACCATTTGGAGTAAATCTAACTGCCAGAGAGAAGAACAACATCAAGGACTAGGAGGAAACACAAAAAAGTTGTGCAATACAACTTGTTCCTTTTTTAAGAAATAGAAGAGCTATTGAATCATCCAATATCTGTTGTAATCTAGAAATCACTTGAAGAATGGAATTTGCTTCAACTAACGAAGTCCCACATTATCAGCAAGTAATCTTTATATAAAAAAAAGCCAAATAAATTCTCAGTGTCACCGTACTCGATTGACTTTATCATGACTAGTGCTGTACAGTAAGATTTGCTTGATCTCTTCCCGGTCCCCCAATATTGCAGTGATAAGTCTGTCCCTCTCCTCAATAGGCATACCCTCTAAGGGCAATGACTTTTCTATCGTATCGAGCGCGGCAAGTTTCCATCGATTCTGTACTGCAACATCAATTTTCTTCTGCGCTTCATATACTATTCTTCCGAAGAGAGTGAGTGTGAACTTAGACTTTTTCTTACTAATTAACCCTAAATTGCATAAACACCTAATACGCTTGTAATATTGATTGGCAGTTAGATTCAAAGGCGACATAAGGGTCTGCCCATTAATACTTTGTTCTTCTACATCTGAGGTGATTGCGATAGAGTTAAACAGATACTTAGATTTGTTATCCGATAAAGCATAGAGAATTTTTTCCGTTAAAAGGCCATCTGGTTGCCTTTGTGTATATTTGAATGCAATTTTACTTTTTTTAGACATAATTTTAGACATTTCCTCTTTTACGTAATTCATATGTATTGTACTATAGAACTAAAAGTAAGCCGTATTAATAGGTTTGTGTAGAACAGGCAAAACCATCCAATAATATACACAATCTATTACACAGGACTTATAAATGCATTCTACAATAATGTATCCTAAGGAGACTGGTTACAATCAATACTTCTGTTCATTCATCAGTAATACCTGTTACACGTCTTAACTCGACAGTAAGAGATCTTCTTGTATACTTATTCCATCTCTCACCTCTAGATTTTGAAATATTGCTGTTTTTGATCAAGATACATCCTGAATCGATTTCCCTAGAAGATCTGTCCAAGAAGGTAGACAGAGATAAGAGTACTGTATTCCGGTCTTTAAAAAGATTGGTGATTCAACATATTGTGACCAAAGAAACTAGAACCATGAAGGAAAGAGGATATTTTCATGCATATGCTTCAATTGATAAAAGAACTCTCAAGATTGAAACCGAAAATCGGGTAACCGAAATAAAGAATAATTTTAATAGACTATTAAAACACTTTGAAGACGATCTAGACATTACATTACAAAATATGTGACAAACGAAAAGGATACTTTGAATTAATGATTCCCAGTACGCCTCCTTTTTATGGACTTGAGTAGATTATATTTGTTTTAGTGCCCTCCTGTAGCAAATGATTCATATATTAGGAACATAATCAGTGGATTTCTAACAATTAATAAATTATCTCTTAAAATATTCATATCTATAGATTAAAACGTATATGAGTGTTCACTAAGTTAGTTATTGATTACGAAAAGAAACTGTGCTGACTAAAGGTTTCATTACGCAAAAACTAGGTGAAGGGGATAATAATGCCTTACTCAATTGTACCATTCCCTTCACCGAGCAATATAATAAAATCGAATTCTTTATGCACTCGTTACTAGTGCAGGTGAAACGGAGCCTCGAGCATGAGAGTGTTAATGTATAACTAGTGAGATATAAGGTATGACTTTTGCGCCCTCGATAATTAATTAGATATGAGAATGCTATAATTACGGCACATTTGTAACTTACTTTGGACAATTGGTTACAATAAAGATCGGGTTACCTCAATCCCAATATGACACTGCTTTGTCTATTGCAATGAGACTCAATCGAGAGAATACGCTGAAAGAACCAAACGTAGAAGAATTAATGATTGCAACTTTGAGGATATTAATAAATGAATATGAAGAAAATCCTCGATCAGTAATTACTTATTTCATGAAAAGAAATACTCTGGATAATAAAGATAAACACGCAGAGAATTAAAAAACACCATAGCATGCAATTACTGCATCAGCCTCGCATGGTGAGATCAATTTCTATTAATATCTGTTGAATCATTAACCAACTATAGTAGAAATGAATAGTGACTCCGGTTCTACACTGTTTGCCGGTAGTTCTCCTAATTTTTCGCATTTTATGAAACTATGTGAAGAAATCCGTATAACTAAAAGCAAGAATATGAAAGTAAGATTACTCTCCAGATATCTATCCTCCCTGAATGATGAATCTTTATCCATAGCTGTTCTATTTCTATCCAATAGAATATTTCCACTCGGGTCAAAATTTGTGATAAATGCAGGATTCGGCACAATTATGCAAGCACTTTCTGAAATATCTTTCCTAGATAAAGACCAGATCCAACAGAGCTATATGCAGTATGGAGATATAGGTGCTCTAGCTGAGTATGCGGTATCAAAAAAGCACACTGCTTCACTTATTGGGCAACAGCCTCTAACACTACCTCTCATACATGATCGATTTAAAGGGATAGCTGATAGTATAGGATCCGATTCGTCCAAAGCTAAGAAAAGTATACTAAAAGGGCTCTTTTTGGATTGCTCACCACTTGAAGCAAAATACTTGACAAAGGTAATAAACGGAGAAATGAGAATTGGGCTGACAGAGGGTTTAGTGGAAGTCGCAGTT
>JBOGPP010000145.1:0-1951 GCA_050748485.1 Nitrososphaeraceae archaeon
AGTCTGTCTTTCTGAGCGAAGCTAATCTAACTTAACTAAACTCCGATCTGTTTTGCGAGCTGTACTACCTTTTTACCATCGACGGTGAGCTTGTTGTAAACCCTGTTCTTTTCGACCTTTCTCTGAACAAGACCAATCTTTTCAGCTCTCACCAATAGCTTGTGTCCATATCCGTAAGCACCCAGCTTGTTAAGCAGTTCCCTTGTTGGGTAATCAGAGTTTCCTATTGTTTTCAATAGTCTAACGATTGCCCTCTCTTTTACCAGGATCCTTAGTAACTGGACCTGTTTCATATTTATGGTTTTGGCCATTTTTCTATTTAACCGTTACTATACATTGGCAACGTAGTAGTATATAAACTATTCGATCGTTTACTAGTTTTCAGAATAAAAATAAGGAAAATTACAATATTTCGAGGCGGTCCTCATCTCACGATCGTGATCTTATTTATAAGAATAAGTGTACTTTCGTCGTATCGGAACATATTTTCTACTTCATTCTCCTCCTAGCTCCTGTTTGAGACCGTTCTTCTTTACCAATATGAACTAGCGCTAAAACATGTCTTGCTCTCTAAATATCTTGAACGATACCTAGGGGGGATTAACGTTAAAATCATTATCAACTTCATTGTAGCAATAAGCTGTATTGGAGCTGCATATATTTTGCTGAGTTACATTTTGTTGAACTGAAATGCCCGGTGAAACAGAGTAAGCGAAGTTACTGCTAGATAAAGGGGTGATTTTATCTGCTCCCTGAGCGTAATTCGTGATATCTGATGGCTTTGAATCATCATCTTCGTCGTACGATAAAGGGTAAACGCTATTCATGGGAAGTGCTAGGACACTTGTCCGTTTTCCGTCTTCAGCAAGGAAGATGAAGCCACCATGAAATGCAAGTGCCAAGACTGATGTTACGAATAGTAGACTCAGTATTGACTTAAATCCGCCCAATTTCTACGAGTCCTCAAGGCTAGTTTGCATATGTGGTATTTCTGTGGTGTTTAATATTGCAACCGAAAAGACTTTTCACAAAATCAAGTTCAGGACTGTTGACTAACATTGTATTAGAAAATAATTTGTAGCAAAACGCCGTCAAACCAACAATTCTAACAGAATACGCTAATCAAATCGACAAAGGTAGATAGTTCGTTGACAGCAGAATTACAAATAACGGACTATAGTATCAATGTTTTTCATCAACAATAACTAACTTAAGAACCGACACGCTTCATCTTGGAACCACACTTAGGACAAGCCACTTGATTGTGTTTTGTTCCACAATTCATACAGTAATAACTAAGGGTGGATCCCTCCCTGTAGCCACCGAACATTGACGTGCCAGACATTCCCATTCTCTTCATAGCTCTCTGTCTTACGTAAAAACTAAGAAGTATAAAGACTCCGATTATGATGGGTAACGAGTAAGGAAATGGAACTATGAATGAAATGGCGAGGCTTATTACTAGAGAGATTCCTATCCACATTAGTTGTTGCGACAGAAAATCCCTGTTATTGCTCAACTGGAATGTATGTGATGTCATGTTTATTAAATGCTACCTTTTCTGGAAAATACGAGAATTACAAATTCCTGAAACGAACTTTGATTTAATTCAATTAACTAGTGTCCACTCACCTTGAATTGTGTTAATAAAAGTATATATATGAAAGATCATCGAGTTGGCCCAAGGTTCTGGTCGATCGCTTGACTGAGAAATACACTGGTAAGAAAGTAAAGTAAACAAGCAATTAAGGCACAGACAAGAAATTCCAGTCACATTTAAATTAGCATGGGATTTAGGTAGAGGTACATCGACCAAACCGATGGGGAACATGCCTAGTGCTAGTACGGTGAAAACTGGACTGCGCTAGGCGCTTGTTTGTTTTATTTTTATTTTCACAGATCTTTGTATCTTGATTTATTTTTCAAAACATGTATGCTACTACCGCCATCT
>JBOGPP010000146.1:0-3313 GCA_050748485.1 Nitrososphaeraceae archaeon
ATACGAAATTGAGAAAGGAAAATCAATAGATACTGGAATAGATCGCTTTGGAGCACTTGTCGGAAACAATTGTACCATTAGCACATCGGTCATAATCATGCCAGGAAGACACATTCAGGCTGATACAATGATTCAAGCTTTATGGAAAACGTATGAAGTAAGCAGTAAGAGCTAGCGTCAAACGAGAGGTGTACTAAAATACAGGTTATAGACTTCGAAAGTTTGTTGTATGTATCATTACAATATCTTAACAAGTCTCGTATAGGCTACTGAAAGTTTGAACGTTGGAACAGACGTGATAGAAGTAAGACGGTTTCGGAACAAGCCATTAAATAAAAGGAACGCAGGATTCTATCATTCAGTTTTCACCGAAGCTGAAATAATATATTGTACTAAATTCTCTGACCCGTATCCTCATCTTGCTGGAATATTTGCTGCAAAAGAATCTATAATAAAATGTTTGAACAAACCCACAAAAATGATTGAGATAGAGATCATTCATGGACAGTACGGAAAACCCACTGCAGTGATTCATAGCAAAAGGAAGAACACCATCACAACACAGATATCAATTTCACATACCAAATCCCTTGCTATAGCAGTAGCGATTACAGATTAGCACTTAACCTACGTTCGTTTCATAGCGTCCTTAGAGCCAGAAATACGGGGGTCACCGTCTACCTAAGATCGAACATTTGCTTCAAAGTGCTAATAATTCATCCTACAATCGACAATCAACATTCTCAAACAATCTTACTCGATGGAAATTTTGGTTGTTAATAATATGATGACCGAAGAATAATTACATTTACTTTTAAGAGAGAGGTGAATTTGGAGTTGGTTATCTGCCACCCCCAGGTAATCCTAACACCTTGGTTGGAGACCTGTAATCGCCTTGAATATGTATCCCTTCATCTGTAGTAACATTAATCATCGCCGGACTAGTGTCTGGCTTCGGATAAAAAAAATATGATTGACCGGGCAGGAGGGATGATAAATTCTGAAGGTCGTGTTCGCCCAAATTCACCACTATTCCTGTCACTTCCTCTTGACCGATATTTGTCAGTCTGATTCTGTACTGCGTTCCAGAGATATCTGTAGTATCCTTAGTTGGATCCAATTCTAGCGCAAACATGGGTCTATTTATATAGCCATTGTAAAAGTACAAAACGATACCTCCGATTAGCATCGCAGCTATAATATAGTAGTATCGTTGCTTGAATTTTCTGACCACAGCACATCTACCCCAGTCGATTATATAATAAGATCCTTATACTTTCTACATTTAAAATCGTCTCCGAGACTATGAAAGCAATGACACCAACCGCTCTTGATATTCTCTTGTTAGATATGTCATACAATTTCGATGATCTATTGTGGATATTCGATGGACCGTTGACATTGTTAAACTTTGACATTGTTAAAAACTAGATTTAAATTATGAAACGACTTGTACCATAATGCAGTGAATCTGGACAAATAATGACTGGGGTGTAATAGGTTACCGGCTTACAAACTTTGGGGATATTGTAAATGAATCCTCAAGATTAGGACATGACTATCAGTATGTCATCGAACCGTTTGTACTTATTGTAGTCTACTCCTCCCCATATGCGGGTCTTATCCACTACTGGTGTTATAGCATTAACATATAATAGGGTAAGCATGCTTGGGGAGTCAATTGGTGCAATTACGAGCTTCTTGTTTTTCAATTTAGGTCAGTAATCATATTTACTGAGAAGAAAACAAAAGAGATTCGTGATTAGCTGTGAAGGGCGATGAACTCAATTACACTACCGAATATATTGCGAAGGTTTTGTTTCCTAATGACACTTTCGGGGAGTTGCAGCTATCATAAGTCGAATTAAAGGCACAGATTTTATGGGCACTCAATAATTGTTAGAACACAATCTACAATATCCAGAAGAACGCGGAGATGTATAAAGCTCGGAGAATAAATGGATTTTTGATAGATACTGTTTCACTGAAGTAATGATAAGTGTATTCTATCCTAACTCACTTAAATCCATTCGGGAATTATTGCTAAGACAATAAGTATGAATGAATCAAAATTGTTTTTTGTGACCAAAGTGACAGGTATATATGCTGTCTTGATGGTAATTGGTGCATTTGCACTAACTCAGACTGCAACTGTAGGCGTTGTTTTTGGCGAGGCAGTACCGCTTATTCCAATCAACACGGGTAACTCTAATTTAAACAACGAGCTCCCTCTATTTTACGATTGCATTGAGGATGCTGTAGATAATAGTCTATCAAGCACTGAGCCAAATTACTTCAAGAAAGAGCCTACAAGAGCAGAAGTTAGAGGATGTTTCGGAGTTACAATAGGAAATACAGGACAGTGACAGAGTTTCCTTCGTTGACTGTACTGATTATCTAAATTTCTCACAACACATGGTCTATCCAATTAGCCTACATAGCAAGAACCAAAGAATAGTATATAGTTCATATCATATGGAATGTTATATTCTTAATTGCACATTATATTGTCACAAGAAGAATAGATGAACCTTAAACAAGATCTTCAATCATATTAGCCCTACTAATCTCGATTTGGCCGCCTAGCTTGAATCATTGAAAATTAGTTATCTGCTGAGTTATTACCCAACAATCGATCTTTTTAAAATAGCGTACCGCATTCCTTGCACTCTAGCCTATCCTTATTCTCAGGGCTTGGTGCAACATAAAGACTATTGCATTGCGGGCATCTTACTTCAGTTGCTGCTGACATTTTATTAGCATAAACAGCTTCCGTCTTTTTAATGTTTTCAAGCCAAAGGAATCGATCGATGTATGTACTAGTTTCGGTTTCAAATTGAATCGATCAATTCACATTACACTACTTTAGTATGCATATGTGTCATGAGTGAATATGATCTGTTTGCTCATGCGATTTTAATTCGGTGAATGTCTGTAATTCACTCATCCTTTAGAGAAAACTGACAATAATCTATTAAATGGTGAAATAAGTTCATATCAATACTAGTGAACACTATGCACATCAACGATCGTCGTTACCACAGCTTAGAGACAACTGGACACTGTGGGATGTTCCATCATCGCATGGAATATCACTAAATAATATGTAATTACAGATTCATCGTAAAAACACCTTTATGACAATTTCCGCTACTGACTGCAAACAATATTTGCCAAGTTCTTGTTTCTAATGTCAATTCGAATTAAAGTAGATACTTTCTTCATACAAAACATGTGTAAGGCAAATCATGTTTTTGTGAACATAAATTGATTTAAACTAGTCCACTAGTATATATCTACATCCCAATATGGA
>JBOGPP010000147.1:0-5425 GCA_050748485.1 Nitrososphaeraceae archaeon
CAAAGGGTGAGCAGATAGCTAGACAAATGATACGAAATACACGCCTTCTCGAAATACTTATGAGAGATAGTTTGAGGATTGCTATCGATGAAGAAATGGTATGTGGTATCGAGCATCATATGAAGGAGGTTTTTACCGATGCCTTGTGCACTTTACTGAATCATCCAACGCGATGTCCACATGGACCGCCGATTCCCCAAGGTAACTGCTGCAAAGCATAGCTTTCTGCTGCCAGTTAATTTTACCATGGCTATTATCAATTATTTACCAATAAGTACAATCTGCGGCTCGGTATATTGAACAGTCATTTTGAATTTTATACCTATATAAAACCCCTTGTACACATATGATGAACGATCTTGAACAACACTAACGTACGCAGCGATAGCGACACGTCTAGCGATAATAAGTTTGTCATTTGCTCGGAGTGTAGAGCTAGGTGTAAATCTGAAGATTTGTTGAAAGAACATATGTATGAAGAACATGGAAAGCAATAATTAACGCTGATATGTTCCTCATATTTCATCCATTGCAATTTGAATCTGTGTCTACTTTTATCCCATAAATCGACTGAATAGAAGAGGCGGTCAAAATCGTATGTCTTTAATTGCGAAAGTTCTCTCCAAAGAGAATCATAAACAAGAATAAATATTAGTCTTACCTAATTAGGATTAACTAATACGGTGAACAACTAACTATTGGAATGTCTGGGATTGGCATCTATGGAAATTCCGATAGAAGAACACTGCAAAAACCAGGTCAGAAAATACACCTCCTACTCGATTGGATTGGGTTGCTAGTTATATTCCAATCGAGTAGGTCTCTAACCAACTTGGTATGAACCAAAAGGCATAGTTATTATCAAATATGAAGGGTATCTAGCAGTCTTGACTTTCAATCATGTCGCATGGCAAGAGCCTACGTGTATCTCAGACCACCACTGAGAAAATGAGGATATATTGAACTTTTGACACAAAAAAGTTTAAAAGGCTTATGAGGCTATACACAATTAGTTGCCCTAATATTATTTCCAAAGATAAAAATTGCTCCTAAGCGAATTTTTTAAAAAATGAACAAGAAAAAATGAAGTGGTTCTTAGAAAGATAGGTTGTGACGTATCAACCGAATAGTTGCTGTGCGGTAATCAAATTACCATCAATTGTATTTACTAATTGTTGTAACTCGCTAAGAGGTACTCTGGTTTCGATTGCATTTTGCATATCTTCTCTTATCATTATTTCAGTTGCTTCCATCAAAGCTGGATCTAGTTGACCCAACGGAGCCTCTAGGAACTCGTAATTATCCAAATAAGCAATTTGTGCTATTTCCGCTGCACCTGTGAAATTCTGATTGCCGTATTCTACTACTGCTTGATTTAACAAGCTCTGAATCGTAGAGATTAGTTCCAGTGGTTCGCTAGTACTTTGAGCTTCTTCACTTGCTGCTGCATCACTTTCAGTTGTACCTTGAGCATACGCAGAATTAGTTGTCATATAGTCCATTGATAGAGATATTGCAACTAAGAGACACATATAGATAACGAACAACGATGTCTTGTTCAATGCTTGTCTATTCATGACAATAAAATACCCAAGTAGTTGTTATTTAAATTAATAGCTATTTCTCAACAATGAGAACTATAATCATCAGCAATAGGTTTTCTAATCTTTTCGTTAGTATTGTGTAGCATCATTTCGGATAGATTGTTGTTATTCATGTAAGGTAAAAAGATCATTTGTTATGATGCCGATTTCAGGTCATAGTTAATAATATTTAGTCGAAAGTAGTGTTCCATTGTCGCCAAAGATAGGTTATGGTATCTCACAGATCAAGAAAAGAAGTGGTTACAATGTTACTGATCAGGAACGATATCAGTATCAACGCTTAGGTAGGCTGATTCAATTTAACGTTATTATGTGTATCCTCAGTGATAATCTAATTATTTGATCGCAATATAGACAGTTAGACCCTGTCGTTCAGCAATTTAAACTTAAATTTATAGTAAACTTTGACATTTTCTGAAAATGTGTTGGTTTACTTAATAGAATTTTTGATGGTTTCTATTTTCTAACGTGAACAGCGAGTCCATTTTCATTGAGACATGCCTCGATCGCTTTTATCTTGCTCCTATAATAGAGCACCTTCTTTCCATTATCATCTATAGATGCCCTCTCTACAGACAGAATCCCAGCTTTACACAATCTACTTATCTTCTTGTAAGTTGAACTCAATGGTAGCCTGTTCTCCGTTGAGATCTGAAGCACAGTCTTTGCTGAGTACATAGTCGACGTAATTATTTTATAAGTAATCATTTCTGCGACTTCTCTTAACAACAATAATGAATTATCTTCTCCGTAATCAGTTGAAAGGCTCATTTCAGATTAGACTAACCTAATTAGCGTAGCCTAATATTTAAATGCTATCCGTTGGACCAACAATACCAATAATTAATGATCTCGAAGATTTTCTAGTCCGCATAGTTTTTCGGTTGTTCTTAGATAAGCCTGTCTTGGATATCAATGTCGCAAATAAGGTAGAAAGAGGATTGCTAGGTATTGCGGTTGCAAATCAGACACTGGGAAATGATATGTTTAACAAGACTTATGTCTACCTTTTTTATACTCAGTCTACTGAGGATGGTAACGACGTCTAGGAGAAGAATATGAAAATCATTTGTTCGTCGCAGATTATAACAATGATTATTTGTATGATTTCGAATTAAGCGAGGACAGAACAAAGTTGAACCTTGAAGGTGAGCTTGTAGATAAGATTGCAAACGACAATGAGGAACTTGAAAATGTGGCATTAGGGCAGGGATTTGGGGTTATTACCGATATTAAGGTAGGACCAGACGGCTATCTTTATTTGCTGTCGCACATCCACGGAAACATTTACCGGATAGTTCCAAATTTGCCCACATAATTCAAACATGCTTTAGCAGCGCAATCTAGAATCATTATTCTCACCGTTAGTAACACTAACATACAAATATTTCTGCATCGCATCGATATATGCTTTCCCCATGAAAGATTTTCTACGGGTTGGGAATCATTAACAACCTACTATGACTCTGTATACTTCACTTCTTGATTACAGCAAGCACATCTCTTGAGGATGATTTTTGAACTTCATCCCTGATGACTTTAGAAAGATTGTCTGATGATGTGAGATTCGAAAAATCAATTAGACGAATATCATCCAAAAGATGTACCTGTGGTGGAAGATCCCAGTGCTTGTCTTTTGTATTTTTGCTTTGTCGGAACCTTTCATTTTTATCATCATCATATCCCTTTCTGTGATCAATTGGGCTTCCTAGTAAATTAAGCAAGTCAGTCAAGACTTCCTGTTTGGTACCTTTGATAATGTTTACACCTGCTAATGAAAGTCTTACTCGTCCAAACTTATCGAGAATCAATATAGAAATTTGCGTTTTTTGAGAACGCGGGATAAACCCAAATAGATTCTTGACTTTTTTTTCACATTCAAATATGTGATAATTCTTCAAATTAAAATCAACTCGTTTTACGGTCACATTCCGATTTACTTCCTTTATGTCGTCACCCGGACCTTTTGAATTCGAGCTCGTCGCTGTTCCGAATAGATTCTTGGCGATGTCTTCAGCTTCATGTATGCTAATCTCCCTAGAATTCGCTGTGCCTATGTCTAGGCTCATGTTACCTGTTGCGGTTACTCGCAGGAGAGATCGATCACTAATATATTCTGATTGTATGGTAATAGACTCCGGTAGAGCGCCTTTAGCTAAGGCTAGATCTTTCACTTCATCCATCATCAGTGAGACCTCTTCTGGCTTGGGATTCACATCAACTGTTTTCTCAAGTTCTTCATGAATCATAGCTGCAGCTACACCGATTGAAGATATGACTTCCGCATGTTGTGCTTTTTTATAATTCATATTAAGTGTCTTGGCTAGATGAGGAACTAGCACTGATGCGCCTCCGCCTCCTCCTACTAATATAAAATTACTGTTAGCAATATTTCCTTCTTTATTTCCAAAACGGTATTTATTCTCCGTCCTATTCAGTAAAAACCCTCTTGGCCTATTGTACGTTAAAGCATATTCCTTCAACATAGGATTCATGATTTGCAAAATCTTGTCGGTCGCGATATCAAGTATCTGATTGGCAGCTTTTTCCATCGAAGTACCTAATTCTCTGGCAAGAATTGATAAGGCGATCTTAGCAGATTTGGAATTGCCTTTGGCATAATCGTCATCCGAGATCAAACCAAGCGCATTAGCGGCACATGTAGTAGTTATGGCAAATAGCCTTTCTCTCAAGTCCCCGTCTTTTTCTGATCCATCGTTCCGATCTCTACCTTTAATTACTGCATATACCATGCTTTCATCCTCGACATCGCTATTGGACTCATTTACACTGGTTGAGTGTTTGAGAGCAGAGTCATCTTCTATCTCAGGTCTAAATTGTACTATCGTTCCTCCATCGAGCTGGGAAGGCTCTGCAAAACAGGAATACTCCAAGCCAGCTATGTGCGCGGATCGAGGACCTACATCTAATATTTTTCGCTTATCTCTTGACAACATCACAATAGAACCTCCGGCGACATTCACAACTCTCACATCCAATGATCTAATACATGTTGGATGTTGAACTATGGTTGCGTAGTTAACTTTGGGTTTGCCATCTTTTATTACGCACACATTTGTCGAAGTCCCTCCAACCTCTACAAAAACCCCATTTAGTATCCTTAAGTGAAGAAGAGCCCCTGCTACACTTGCAGCTGGCCCTGAAAGAACAGTTATAATGGGTTTTGTTTCGAATGCACTGATATCTGTAACACCTCCATCTCCTTTCATTACCTTTATTGATATACCCTTGGGAATTCCCAGCTTTTCTCTTACGGCATATTCAACAAACTTTGCTGTACTGGCGGCTTTGGGTAGTATACTTGCATTAATCACTGCAGTCATAGTTCGGATCTCAAGCCCGTAAATCCCGGTCAGTTCATGTGCTGCAATTATTGGAACTTTCTTGTCGTCACTTCCCGTATTACTTGACCTTGCAACATTTTCTACGAAATCTTCGTTACTGGGATCGTCTACACCATACGCTTCGCTGATTACAAGTACCTCAGCTCCTTCGCGTACTAATTCGCAAATTGAAGATCTCACTCTTTCTTCGCTCAAATAGGAGGAAGTGTCCAAGTACCTATAACAAGTCTTGATATACTTTTTTCCGTTACCATCGAGTAGGATATCTTTTATATGTGTGCGTTTAATGATATTGGACTTCTCTAAGCTAACACCCATTCCTAAGATTCCTACTTTAGCTGTATCACCTTCGAGCAGGGCATTCACAGCCTGAGTAGTACTATGAGATATGAGTTCCACTTCACAATTTCGTATATGAAATTTATTCATGACATCTGATAGTGCTTGTAAAATGCC
>JBOGPP010000148.1:0-2908 GCA_050748485.1 Nitrososphaeraceae archaeon
TGTCATTTTGAAACCAACACTTTCAGCAGCCCATCAACTAAGAGTTTTCCAACTCTATCCTTGATAGTTGCTTTGATGGTAATGACTCTTGTAGATTCGCTTTTTCCTGTGATCACGCCGTCGACAATAATTTCCTGATCTAGATAACAAGGTAAAAGATGCCTGCAAGAATAAGAAAGCAGAAGCCCATTCTCTCCCGGCAAATGCATTCCCACCAAACGGGAGAAGAAGGATCCAATAAGCATACCTTGGCATATTCTATGTCCGAATTCAGTCTTACGAGCATACTCTTCGTCCATGTGGATCGGGGAATAATCTCCGGTAATTCTTGCATATTCATTGACCATTGACTCTGTAACATTGACTCTGAACGTTTTTCTAAGACCCTCTTCAATATCTTTCAGAGTGTATTGAGATATGGTAACTTCATTCATTTAGTGAAGCACCGCGTACAGATAGAATATTTTTTATGTCCTTTATCTTCTTGATGTTTAATAATTCGTTTAGAGTGAATTTCACATTAAACTTAGATTCAAGTTCCTCAAATAATATCAATCCACGAAAGGAATCCCAGTTTTCGATTGTTTCGGGGCCAGATTCATCATCGATTTGAGAGACCTGTACCTCCATAACATTCGCGACAATATCCAAAAGATTGCTAGACATTAATCTTCATTTAGTTCAACATGATTGGTTTGTTTAATAGGTACGCTATAAGTGTAAACCCATTGCTCCCCTTCCTTTTTAAACCCAAAGTTTGGTAGAAGTTGTTCGCAAGGTTTGTTCTTTTTAGTTGGTATGAACTCGGCCTTAACTTTGCTGACCCCCTCTTCCTTCGCTTTGCTCAAGATATAGCCCATCATGGCGTCCTCTATTCCTCTTCCCATTACTCTGCAACTTAACAGAAAAGTATCTATGAACCACTCCTTATCTACGTGGTTTTTGTTAACAATATACACGCCAGTAATTCCATTGTCACCAAATTTATCCTGAGTTTGAGCACACCCGATCAATTTAGTGTGATCCTGCGCAAGAGTCTCAACATCCTCTTCTTGATAACGACGAGTTGTAAGATTAAATTGATTAGTCTTGAGCGTGAGCTGCGCTATCCTAGGGATCGTAAAATTATCTGCTTTCTTCATCGTGACTCTAATTTCAAGTTGCTTAAGAAAATCTTCCAAATTTGAAGACGATCTCTTTAGCTCAGTTCGTTTGTGTTCCTGCCTGTACATCTCACCCCTGTTTCTATCTTCATTGGTCATAACAAGGGTGTTAAAGTCGTTAATCTGCATCAAGGTTGAGGCATACAATGATGGATCATCTGGTAGGTCAACGGTCTTAATCTGTGGTATCGCCTTCGACATTAATTCTCTATTTATGGGATCATCGTCGAAGTAGACAATGCTGTCTAAACCAATATTTAATTCCTGTGCTATTTCCTTCATATTAGAGATTTTATCGCTCCAGTTTATTTTCATAGTTGCAAAGTGTTCTTCTCGAAGAACCATGAATGGATGATCTCTAATGGCCCTCAGCGCCTCATCTTCGTTGTTCCTGCTATTGATTGCAAGAATCACCCCTCTTTGATATAGTGCTAGAAGTACGCGCTGAAATTCCATGAAAGCCATGCCGGGGGGTTTTAATGAAAGGTCAATTCGATCAAACCCGTCTTCTCCAATTATACCACCCCATAACGTGTTATCAAGATCAAGTACTATACACTTCCGATTTACTCCCAGGTCGGCTTTGATATATCCCATCAATTCCCCTGCAAGGTGTGGTATGTAGCTCAAAGAGACCTTAATATCACCAACTAGAAACTGTCGGTAGTCTAGCACATTGATTTCACCGTATTTAGATACAAAGGAATTGAAATCGAACAAAAATACTTGAGGGTCACTTCTGAACGCATCAGCCAATCTGGCGTTGAAATCGTATACCATTTCTTTAAGACCATATTCAGTCCTTACTTCACAGATGCCGTAAGGCGAATACGTTGGGATACTGCAATTCGTCAAGACTAATTTTGAGCCCGTTCTATTCTTGAAGGTCTTGACCAAATTCACGAAGTCAGCGACACGCTTGTCGATATAGGTTCTTCTATCGTTGGCAGGTATGGTGTAAGGGGTATAGAAGAGGGTGGACAAGACTGACCTTGTGTCGATAATTATGAAAGTAATATCAGGAGAAAATTCATACAATTTGCTCGATTGATCAAGAATATCCTGATTGTATTGTCCATATCCGCAAAGATAGGTTGCGCAGGTTATGTCACTTTCCGCACATTTCACGCGAATGGCTTCTTCTAGGCCATTAATCGTAAAGCTGCTAAGAATAGCCACTTTAATTTTCTTTTGGAAAATTCGGCCATCTATAGACCGTGCTTTCGCTATGAAGTACGATAGGTTAGGTTCCACCTGCGACTGCATTGACTTAGATAGTTTTACGTCGAATTCTTATATAGATTCCGGAATAATTGACTAGGAGATTGAATCTGGTAATATCGCTCTACTCCTCTCATTGTGGGGAGGTTACGGTTTCAAACACCCAGTAGCATGAATACTGAGGCTCTTTAAGGTGTCGTGTTGGATCAGATTTAAGACGATTTATGAGTTCAGTCAAGGTTTTGAACATCTCACAAGTTCTTGACTATTGGATTGACCAGAATGGTAAACCTATCGAAACAACTTACCTGCGTTGTCAACAATGCTACTTGTCAGCCAATTCACTTGACAATTAGTGGCCTATACTCTTGGCAACGGTTGTTTCTGGCTTTACAAATGTATCAGCCTGAATGTGTCTTCCTGGCATGATTATGACCGATGTGCTAATGGTACAATTGTTTCCGACAAGTGCTCCAAAGCGATCTATTCCAGTATCTATTGATTTTCCTTTCTCAATTTCGTAT
>JBOGPP010000149.1:0-5481 GCA_050748485.1 Nitrososphaeraceae archaeon
AAAGCGTTTCTCAGTTCCAACGATTTTGAAGAGGTTGTAATTTATGGGAACAAGGCTGTTAGGAACAGTTTGAATAGGAACCCATTAAACCATCGTAATATAAGGATTCTCGAATATGAGGATGACAGATGATATCTTAGGAATAGCAAAGATAAGTTGACCTGTACAGGATTTTGGATCCTGTTTCCTATTACACATATCCAGAATAAGGAGACAATTTTGGCGTGTTGTTGGAAGGATAATTGTTGGAGTAATTCAAGTAGGAAAGCCTCGTCTTGGCTGGTGCTCTTCCTGCTGTCATCGGTTATTCAAGTCGATTTGTATTGGTGAAAATTCCATGTGGGTGGACCAGATATCTGGGTATTATTTCTATTAGAGGTACAAGCTATCTACTGAACTTTGCCATATTCAGTAGGGTACTTCAACTGCATTCTTCATCTCCTTTGGGAGTTCTCGATAACCTTCCTTATCTATGATGACAACGTTAATACCGTCGCCTGTACCTGCATTTCTTCTGATAGCCGCAGCTATCGCGTGGATAGCAATTTTGTAACCATCATCCACTTTCAAGTTATCTCGGAATTCAGTTTCGAGATATCCATATGCAACTGGAGAACCACTTCCCGTTGAGATGAACTTTTCAGTAGTCATTGATCCAAACAGATCAATATTATAAATCTGCGCTACTTCTTCGGAGTTATAGCCAGCCATTATGATCTGTACGTAAAACGGGAAATATCTTTGATTGAAGAGCACGTTTGAGCATAGTCTAGCGGCAGATTTAACGGGCATCAATTTTCTGTTCGAAATTCTAAATATATTGGCATTATACCTCATGATATCGACCAGGTTTTGAGCGTCAGCTACGCCCCCTGCAATTGTCATGCCTAAATGCCTATCAACCTTCTGAATTTTCATGACATGTCTGTCTGCGATGAAAAATCCTGCACTTGCCCTCGTGTCAGCAGCAAGAACTACTCCATCGCTACAAGTTAAGGCGCATGTAGTAGTACCTTTCTTAATATGCTCAAGAACATACTTTGAATACCCGCTATTCTGTAAATCCATCCTACACGTATGAGACAGGTACTAAATTTAAGTATTGTCCAATCTAATGTCTTTTAAGCAACTTCCTTGAGGTTATAGAGGGAATTTTGTTTTGTAGTTCTTGTCGTCTATTCCTTATTGTAACATCTGATATACCAGCTGTTTCAGCAAAGTACCTTTGAGTTTTACTCTGCTCACCGTAGTGCAAACATGCAAGGTAGAGAACCGTTGCTGCAATACTCATTGGATCTTTGCCAGCAGATAAATTACTATCTATGACCTCTTTTAAATAGCCTATGGCATATCTTTTTGTCTTTTCATCAACATGAGTCTTATTAGCAAGCTTAACTAAGCACCTTATAGGATCTATCAATGGTATCCTTAGATCTAGTTCTAATACTATTGCAATATACGCACTTGAGACCTCTTTACGTGTAATGTTAATGATTCCTGCCACCTCGTCAAACGTTCTTGGTATTCTAGCTTCTCTGCATGCTATGTACACACACGCTGCCATTGCCCCATTTTTTGTCCTACCCCTTACTATCTCCTTCTGTTGAACTTTTCTGTAAATGTAAGCTGCCTTCTGTACTACGGGATCGGGCAATGCTAACTTTTGCTTTAGTCTGTCAAGCTGACGAAAGGCATCTATGCGACTTCTGGTCCTTGAATCCCCTGTTTGCGTGCGATAGTCCCAAGTTCTTATCCTCTCTATTATCGACCGCATCGATGAATCAATAATTATCTTGCCAGTAAAATCCCTGTTATCTTTTCCAATTATTGTGGAAAGTCCTTGATCGTGTTTAGCTAAAGAGGCAGGCATTCCTACTCTGCTTGAACATAGCTCACCATTTGTAAAGGCATGCCATTCTGGGCCTATTTCTATTGCCTTATCAGAAATAACCGCACCACAACTTATACAAACAACCTCTCCCGACTCAGCATCTGTTACAGTACTAGAATGCGTTTTATTGCACAAATTTGTTTTATCTTGAGACCGAAACACAGACTGAATATACCTAAGTGTACGTACACCTATGCATTACCCAGATTTAATGCCTTTGAATAGGCAAACACATACATCGGTTCCAAGCAGTCAGCTAACTGCTGGACTTCGTATATATGAGTTTCCCAGAACAAGAGGAAGACAAGATTGTTACGTTCGCACTCAGTCCAAAAGACTACTATTATGAACTGAAACTGGGAAAATCCCTCTATAGAATCGACAAGATAGAAGGTCCAACGATAGAAGACCTGGCAGTTTGGGCGCACAACTTTGCAATAGGCGCACCTTCAAGACAATTAGGCCAATTCTATGTTGTATCTTCAATGAAGAAAAAGGAGATAGAAGTATGGAAAGAGAACCTACTACCTGATTTTGAAAAGGTTATTCCGAACCCAATAATAACACATACACCAATTCCTGCGCGCCAACCACCTAAATATCAGATTCAGACAGAACCAGAACTAGACGATTACGATGACTCACAGAAGATAGTAGATGACGTTCAGAAAGAATTGGAGGAGTGGGTTAAACAATAATGAGTTCAACACCTCACGCAATACCGGATGAGAATACAAACGAGGCCATAACCGCAGTTAAATTCCTTAAATTAGTGGCACTTGACGACAGAACAAATCTCTATGAAATAGTTGTCCAATCTAAGTAGGTCAACGTATCATTTCTTCTTGTGTATCATACTCCAAAAATCTTCATCCAAGGTAACTTTTCAGTTTCAGAATGTACTCCTAATAATTATATTCGAGTAGATTGAAATTGCAGTATTGATGGGAAGGACGCTGTTTGATAAGATTTGGGATAGTCATGTAGTTTTTCAAGAAAAGGACGCAGCAAACGGAAATCCATCCCTAATTTATGTAGATCGTCATTTAATACATGAGGTCACATCCCCTCAAGCTTTTGCTGGTTTGAAGCAGCATGGACGAAAGGTCAGACGCCCCGACCTGACATTTGCAACAATGGATCACAACGTTCCAACGACTAACCGTTCCATTCCAGTAATTGATGGTGACTCATCCATCCAAATGCATACCTTGAGAGAGAACTGTACAGAGTTTGGTATTACGCTCTTTGATATGCTCAGCCCGCAACAGGGCATAGTCCATGTCATCGGTCCCGAACTAGGCCTTACGCTGCCCGGTATGACAGTTGTTTGTGGAGATAGTCACACATCCACTCACGGCGCATTTGGAGCCTTTGCGCTGGGTATAGGTACAAGTGATGTTGAGCACGTACTTGCCACACAATGTCTCTGGATGCACAAGCCGAAGAGCCTCAGCATCAAATTCACTGGAACGATTAATTACCGGCCTGGAATATCTGCTAAAGATATTATTCTTTCAACAATTAGACATATAGGCATATCTGGAGGGATTGGTTCAGTGATCGAGTACACTGGTGAAGGAATTTCTACTCTTTCAATGGATCAAAGAATGACAATCTGCAACATGTCTATTGAGGGTGGAGCAAGGGCTGGATTGATAGCTCCAGATGACGTGACCTTCGATTACATAAGAGGACGTCCATTTGCACCCTCCGGAGAAGAGCTAGAAAAGACGATTGAATATTGGAAATCATTCCTAGCAACAGATTCTGAAACTTGTCACGACAAATCTGTCAATATGGATCTTTCGAGACTGGTCCCTCAAGTCTCTTGGGGGACTAATCCCTCGATGGTAGTGGATGTTACAGAAAATATCCCGTACCCGGAAGAATTTGCAGATGGTAACGTCGAGCAAGAAAAATCTGCAAGACGGGCATTAGAGTACATGGATTTGAAACCGGGTGTGCCTATAACCGAAATAGACATAGATCGTGTATTTATTGGATCTTGCACGAATGCTAGGTTGGAAGATTTAATGGATGCCTCTAAACTACTTGAGGGAAGAACTGTCTCATCCAGAGTTAATGCTATGGTTGTTCCGGGCTCTCAATCTGTAAAAAGAGCTGCCGAAGGTAGAGGTATCGATAGAATTTTTAAGGATGCTGGTTTTGATTGGCGCGAATCTGGTTGTAGTATGTGTCTAGGAATGAATCCTGATGTTCTTGCCCCTAAGCAGAGATGTGCAAGTACTTCTAATCGTAACTTTGAAGGAAGACAAGGAGTCGGAGGAAGGACTCATCTAGTTAGTCCAATCATGGCCGCCGCTGCAGCAGTGGAAGGAAGATTTGTAGACGTACGTGAATGGTTTTAGACGGGCCTAAATTGGGATGAAATCATTCAAATTCATATGCGATAAGGCTATTCCCTTGGATATGATAAACGTTGATACTGACCAGATCATCCCTAAACAGTTCCTTAAAATGGTAAAGAAGGAAGGCTATGGCGAATTTCTCTTTTACAATTGGCGATATCAAAACGACGGGACGCTTTTCACTGACTTTGTTCTAAACGACAAGAGATATTCAGGAAGACGAATCCTTCTTACCCGAGATAATTTTGGCAGCGGGAGCTCCCGCGAGCATGCGGTATGGGCATTAAGGGATTTTGGTATTACTGTGCTAATTGCTCCATCATTTGCCGACATCTTCTATAATAATTGCTTCAAGAATGGGATCTTACCTGTACAGCTTGAGCGCCAAAATGTAGAATTTCTGTTTAAGAATTCTGAAAATGAGGATATTGTAGTTGATTTAGATAAACAAAAGGTAGTTTGTTGTGATCATTCATTCAGTTTTCCTATAAATGAATTTCACAAGAGGATGTTGATGCAAGGACTAGATGAGATAGGACTAACCCTTGAACTGGAGAGCGCTATAGTAGACTATGAATCTAAAAGACGCAATCATTCTTCTGCATAATGCTTCCTCATTCTTCCCCACCTGTCCTTATATGTTGTAGTAATAAATACTTAATTATGCAAACATCGTAGATTGTTATAATTGATATGAACCGCTAGTACAGTATTATCAGTTTACTGACTCCTTAGTAAAATGGCAATTCTGATTAATTACTATTACACAATGGTGCTAGTCACAAGGCTTTTGAAGTATTAAAAGGAGGTGCTTCGATCGCTTGTGTATTGAGATAGCCAAACAAATGAGAATGTATGATTCAATATTATATTCACGAGTTAGGAATCTCGTCACAGTAGAATCAACTGAAGACCAATCAATTCTTCACAAAAGATGCTCCTCCAGCAAGTTTATTCTCTTGTCGATAACAGCAGACAAGACTACAATCATTGGATATTCATAATTCTTATTTGGAATTTAAGCGTTAAGGGTGATCAGCAGTATATCTACGCCGTACGAAGTTTAGGAGGTTCATTGCAGCCATTAAGTCTGCTCTATTTTTGAAAACGCTTACGAAAAATTAGGATGAGGTAATAGTAAATATTCGAAAACAAAATACTAGAAGTAATCTCATATAATAGAGACTGAGGTAATGAGTGCCATATAGAAAAGAAGTT
>JBOGPP010000150.1:0-7304 GCA_050748485.1 Nitrososphaeraceae archaeon
CACCTTTTCTTATATCTTCTACGGCCATATCTATATACCCTAGTTACAAGATGTTTGTGAGATCCTGTACTCATAATTAATGTACAGTGTTGTTAGCTAAAAGTCTTTCTTACTACTTAACCACTCCACCAGATATCTCAGTAGTTTAGTCGTTAACCCGAGCAGCGTTAATGGAAGCGGATTGTATTCTTCTTTCTTTCTCCCTCTTAAAATAGGCATTTAACTTCTGCCTTTCTATTTTTTGCTGCCTCAGTTCGTATATCTTATTCCTCATGCATTCCAATGCGAACTCTGGAACGCTCCTATAAAGTCCACTTTTTACTGCTACTTCTTCTATCAATTCATAAAGTGCTGTTGGAACATTGATGTGAACAAGGTTTCTGAGCATATAGCTATTCTCCTACATTTGGTATAGTAATTGGGCTATTTAATACATTTGATTGGACCATTTTATCGACATTTCCAGTCTTACGGATAGCCCACTTATTAGACCTAATAGGCCTAATATTACACTATTTTTTATCTATACTCTTACAATATTGTAGTAGCTTCTGCACTAGCTTTTTCTACATATTCTTTAAATATTTTTGGCTATAAAGTTCTATACGTAAGTTACATTTCATACTACGGAAGGATCCAATATCTGGGTTTGTTTAACTACGTCAGGGGAATTAGCGATATCCTTTATCAGTTTTAGAATATCTGGAGTTATATTGAACCTTGCTGATACCCTTCAACTCTAGTGTTTCATAATATACTATACAAGACAATTGTTGTGGGGATAGAATATAGTTCTATTTCCATTCCCATGCAATAGTAGTTAGATTGCCTCTTCTAAGATCTAGTATATCCTTGTATGCAGCCATCGTATTGTTCAGAAAGGATAACTCTCCACCTTTGGATGACGACGCATTGAAGATCATTATACCGTTATCTAAGATAATGCCATTATCACTTTTTTTACTGAATGATTCGTATGTGGTTTGAATAGTGTCACTATCTGTTTTTAGTTCAATAACTCCCTTTTGATAAATGCTTCCGTCAACTGGATTGGTAAGGAAAATTCCTGTTCCGTTATCCATGTACCTTAAACCATTAACAGTTCCATAGCCTTCGAATGTAACATCAAAGCTTTTTGGACCTGCATTTTCTATGGCCTTTAGACTTGTTGTGTTATCGTATTCAACTAAAAAAGGAGTCCCTAGACTAAACGAATTACTAAATGGTGAGCTGAAATTTATTTCTTCCATACTATTCACGCTCGGCTGAGCTTCTACAGCTACTACTAATTGAGATGCTGTATCAGGAATGGTGATGTTTGACGCCGAGTATAGCGATACCATTGTTATAGACACTAACATCATCAGAGCTGCAGTTATCACAATTTTACTAGTCGCACTAACGTTTCTTTCGTAGCTTGATTTCAATTTTTTCATAAACACCAATATGAAAGATATTTAATATTGCCTTCTCAACACAATCGTTAAATATCAACGTAGGCGTTGAGGGTTTAAAGTTGGAATCCCTTGCAGAATTGCTTTTTGTTCTGGCTAGCGCAGATAGATTACAAGTGTTATCCTGTTTGAGAGAAGAAAAGGAATATCGATTAACTGATATTGCCCAAAAATTGGATTCTTCAATGCAAGAGGCCTCAAAACATGTAGCCAGGTTAAGAGAGCAGAACTTTATAGAGAAGGACCCATCTAATGGATATTATACACTTACCACACTTGGTAAGCTTATTATCAGGCTACTTCCCTCAATAGAATTTTTATCAGAGAATAAGGAATACCTCCTTACGCATGATATTTCCTCACTTCCTGAGGAATTCATTGAAAGAATAGGAGAACTGCAGGAACATCAATACAATGCGAAGGTTGGCTTAGTCTTGTCTTTTACACACCAAGTTATTCGTGAAGCAGACAAATTTGTTTGGTTAATGTCTGATCATTCTCTTATCGATGTCTTTGATATAGAAATAGATAGAAATAGACGTCTAACATGGCGAATAATACTTCCAACAGGTAGTAAAATTGATTGGCAAGGCCTTCGTTCTATTGCTAAAAATGTGCACGCAAGAATTGAGATTGGATTAACACAGCAGATAATAGCAGGAATTGCATTGAATGAAAAGGTAGCTGGTGTACTTCTGCCTGATCTAAAAGGTAATCTCGATTTCAACAGTGGTTTTATAAGTAGCAGCATTTCTTTTCGTAAGTGGTGTCAGGACCTCTTTGGTTATGTTTGGAATGGATCAGAAAAGACAGTATTATAGGTGCTACTGCATAATTATTCTCAAGACCCGAGTGTTAAGGTATTAGGGTATAACACTTTCAATTCTCTTTTTTTACTTGAAATTACTTTTAGAAAAAGAAACTGTGCCAATCTGAAATACGACTTAAACTAATTCATGGGCGGGTATTTTCAACTGTTCCTTCCTCTTGACCTAACTGAAATGGCGTATTCTTGTGATGCGGGCATTGACAGTTAGTAGGTCCTGATGGAGAAAGAATCTGACCTGGACAGGCGTCATGTCTACCCATTTTACATTCACTTGACAAAAATCCGAATGGATTTTCTACTGTTCCCATAAACTGTGGGAGCAACCACAATATTTAAGGCTTTGAAGCGGAATTGCTTCTTCCTACATGTAAGGTTATTATTATATTATACAATCTACAATTGACAATTTTGTTTTAGCGTTTTATCTTGAGTTAGTTAATCCTTTATCTTCTTCTATTCATCTCTATGATGGTTGCATGAACCTTAATACCTTTTTTCTTTGCACGAGTTAATAGTTGATGAGATACTCGACATTTGTCTTCCTCGATAGTAACCCAGCCTATATTGTTGTCTGAGACCACAAGTGCAGGAATTCTAGAGCCAGAATTCTTTACGATAGACCGTGATTCAATCCAATCTGGTGGTAATGGTAATAAATCTAGTGACGAAGAATCAGATTTTACTCCAGTATTTGAAGAATAATTATTTTTAGCTATACTATTATGCATGATTCTGTTAATAATCGTTGGCCAATCGTCGGCGGTGTTACTGCTAGCAATATCGCCCTTAAGTTTCTGAGCATGTAGTGATGGCGTATCATTCCAGCCTACACGAACGGAATGTCCTGAAGAAAGGAATTGACGAGCACGACTTAGGACTTCGGTGAGAATGAACTCTTTAGCTACACTGGTGGTCTTGAGAGCACTACTATTTAGTTGTGAGATATGTAGTGAAAGGTCTTTAACTTCTTCTCCCCCTCCGCCTCTTACTTCATCTTTCCCATACTTGCTTTTTTCAGACAGGATTGTAAAAATAGCGCTTTGAGTAAATCCGTAATGAACATCGCCAGATAAAAATATGCAGTGACGAGGACTTAGCGTACTTATTATAAATGTAATAAAACGAATAAAGCCTCTTTCATTTGCAGCCCATGTCTCTAAATCCCATTTGTAAACACTTGATTTCGTGGCTAAATATTCCTGTAATTCTTCTGCTAGATCAAAACCAAAAACAGGAGTTGGTGAGACGAGAATAAGAGGATCACCTATTCTATAATTTGTATGTGACATAGCCTCCTTAACGGAGAGCAATTCTTCTTCGTTGAGTAGTTGTGGTGGGCCGGCTAGACTGTCATAATGACGTTGTGTTCGACAGTCTAAAAAGATAGTATAAGGAGTTATAGGAGCGATATATGTCCACCCATGAAAATTCCAAAGGTAATCCTCAAAGGCTTCTCTTTCATAACTATTTACGTTACCATTCTTTAACAAATGCTGAGTAATAATATGTACAAAGTTTCCTCTAAATGAATCAGGATCGTTTCCCCAAGCCTGAAATGCCCAATATGCGGCGAGGCCGTTTGCTACTATCTGCTTTCCACAAGTACTGGTTCTTACATTTTCATACCATTCTTTCGTAATATTCCAATCGTCAGTTATCTCATGATCATCGCAAATCATATAAGTCGGAATATTGGCAAGAACTCGTCTCACTGACGGCAAGGCCTTCCGCGCCTTCTCTAGCTGCTCAATTTCATTATGATATTTCTTTGAATCCATGCCTTTAGGGTAAGCAGCAGTTTCAATACTTGGGTATAGATTAGGCCAATTTTCAACATTCCATGCCAACAGATGCATAGCTGAGAATTCACTGAAGGTAAGTAAATGATTACCTGCATTGTCAGAAGTGAACTTGGCGTGTTTCTGTACCAGCTCTTGACGTTCCCCAATTCCAAATTCTGACGGTTTTTTATCAATCCCATTGATTTCTTCTTCGTAACCAAACAGCTTGATACCAAACTGAGTTAAATATTGAATCAGCAGATCTGATACATCATCAGCATATATTTGATCTCCAGTGAGAAAGAGTGCACTAGGTCTCCTTTGTAAATTATCTACTGCAGAGGCTATCAATTCATCTGCGATGGCAAAACAATCTTCACCATTTCCATGCAGTTTACGACAAGAACCGTGCAGAACATTTAAAGGAGTTTTTTGTCCTCGCAGAAAAAAAGTGGGTAGTGATGAAGCTTTAGTATCATCTTTATTATTAACATCGCCATCAGCATTATCATTGCTATCATCATATCTGTGAGATGGATGGTTGCTGCTGTATACTATAGTATTTTTACCATTTATTAAATCAAAATCTTTTAAACTATGACTTTTCCTAGATGAATCGTCGTTAAATGTGACTTCGATATCATATGCTAGAAGTTCGTCTGTAGGATAGCTAATTTTGTCAGTGGTTATGGTAGTACTTGTATTAATATCAGGTGTATGATTACCGGCACCTATATCATACCTCATATTCACTTTCTCGGGTCGAAGAGGATGAGCAATTACTAAAGCTATATGTAGGTTTTCTCCGAGCCTTAATGATTTAGCAGTACCACATCCTATGGCTGGCGCACCTATTTTGGCATTATTATCTGCTTGTTTGATTTCTGCCTTCTGCTCTTGTTGATATGCTCCCTTTTGAAGCAACGATCGGAATTGGAATATTTCTGCAGTCATATGAAAAGGCATACTACAAGCAATCCATATGCATACTTGACTTGGATCTGCCCTTCGTAGAATTGGTCCCGCCAATAACATAGGCAACATTAAACCATTTTGGTTGCTCATCTGTGATAAAATGTTATTGATTGTCTTATTTTAATTGATAGCTGCTATAAATCCAATCTGACTAACTTCAAAAATCCTTGGAGATACCTGAAAGCCACTCTTCAAATTCTTTAATTTTGTTCTTTTTAGCAATGCGTTTAACAATTACAGTAACTGGTATTAAATGCATGTCACTTTTGTTATCAATACCTTTTTCTGACATATTTGTACTCCTCATTTATTGAAATAAATTGTTCTTCTAACGTAATAGTTTAAGAGAAATACTAGGATAAAGAGGCTTCAAGGCCTATCCTTCTTGAGCATCCTGTAGTAACCTGTTTTTGTTTCTCATTTAGATCTCTCTTTGTTAGCTAGAGCTCAGAGACCATGAATTACTTATTAAAAAGCTAAATGTGTTTCTTGCCCAAGTTCCGTTTACCGACGTTACTCATCTTATCATTCATTACTTTTATTATCAGGTTCCCATCTAAACATTTCAAACTAAATAATGCAGTACTATTCTAATAGTCATACGGATCATATCATATAATATCTTATTTCGGCTATAATATGTCGTATTGCATTGGACCGATGATTGTATTTGTAATTGGTGTACGACTGATTCTAGGACAATAGGGTTGTTTAAGATAAGAGATTCTAGAACGCAGCTTCGGTGCAGTAGATGCAAAGGTATTATGGGTTAGTGGGGCGAACTTCCCCGTACAAAAAAGATAATACCATTCAAGCGAGTATGGTCTGAAGAGGAATGTTTGGCTATGCGTTAAGATCTTTTTTTAATATAACATATATCAGATATATGGACGCGTCCGAACTTGCCTAATGCAGATAAACTAAACTCGCTCTCATGCTATTACAAATGAATACCAAATACGTGGTAATTGTAGCAGCAATGGCAGTAATGCTCATTGGAGCAACAGCACTTGCAACGGAAGATGCATTCGCCACAAAGAAGAGAGAGTATAATCAAGCAACCAGTCAGGCCAATGCTTGTGGAAATGGTGAACTACCATTGAATGTCTTCTGTCAAAACATTGGCTCACAAGTTCAAGGCGATGAAAACGCAGTAGCAGCCAGCGGCGCCCAAGACTAACGCATCAATATTACCTAATCTCTTTTTTTATTTTCTAATTCTTAATAACTAAAAGTTTAGTTTTTATGCATGACCACCATGTCTGTATGAGCTGATACGATAGTCCACGAGGTTATTATTTAAAATTAATCTGTAATAAATAATATAATAAACACTCGATTTTTGTATTCTATTGTTTTTTCCTAACTGAGATAACCCCAAGTCATATATCATGTATTGGTAGAGTATGAATTATAGAGCGATAGCAGTTTTTGGAATAATTGTGATCTTAGTGGTCACTGTATCTTCACATCCAGTATTTGCGAGTGGTTATGAGAAAAGTCAGATTATATCGCAAACCAATGAATGTGGCAATTATTGGTTTCCAGTAAATATAATATGCTCTAACCTGAACTCTCAAATCCAAGGCGACGAAAATGATGTTGCCATTGCAACATCAACTTCAGATTCTGACACAAATTATGGGACTCCATTTCCGTAGAAACTTGTATACAAAAATGACGGTGTAACTTGGCTGGAATAAAACAGCGCCCCAATGATCAGTATTACCAATGAAGATTTTTGGAAGATCTTTGGTCCACTTTTTGAACTATCAACTAAAGAGACTAGAGAATAGCTCTACAACCTTTATTTTCAAAACGAATCATTTTTTCTAATCTCATTTTTTTATTGATTCAAGAGCCTTCAATGTTTTGTGGATCATATCTGCTGTTATCCTATGGTATACCGTTTCGATATGATCCTCTCTGCTAGCAAATGCCTCAGCCAGCAATATTTCTCGCTCAAAGTCGCGAATCAATCTGTCTATTAAATCTGAACCCGCTTTTCTGAAATCCTCTTCTAATTCGCGACCGAGTATCAACCTAAGACTATTTAGTCTAGTTTCTCTGTCACTTGGACTTGACATATGAAAACTCGACTTATTAAATCAATATTTAGAGGTTTGGCTTGAGATATCGCAAAATAATTAGTTTACCCTGTCATCGGTTGATGACTAGAGTAATTTCTAATATATCAGATTTCTATTAACAGGCAGTTCTATCTATAAACTTCTCTGACTATTAACTGAAACTTCTCTTGCTGTA
>JBOGPP010000151.1:0-1844 GCA_050748485.1 Nitrososphaeraceae archaeon
TAAGCTCTTCTTGCTCACTCATCCCTCACCCAAAACCGTAGAGCACGAATCAAATTTGATTACTGAAGCAAAGAAGTCTGGAATTAAGCATATTGTTAAGCAATCTATAATGAGAGCCGATCCGAAAGCAGATGTAGAAGCTATGCGTTTGCATCGACAGACAGAAAAGATGATAGAAGAATCTGGGATCCCCTATACGTTCCTCCGTCCAAATGAATTCATGCAGGGCTTTATCAATTTCCAAGGTACTACTATTAAGAGTAATAATGCTTTTTATATACCAGCAGAAGATGCAGCAGTTAGTTTTGTTGATGCTCGTGATATCGGAGCTGTAGCCGTAAAAGCTCTGGTGGATGGAGATAAACATTACAATAAAACCTACATGGTTACAGGGCCTGAGGCGCTGTCATATCATCAAGCTGCAGATATACTTTCTAGCGCGACGGGTAAGAAAATAGATTACGTGAACATTTCAGATGAGGAGGCCAGAGGAGGTATGAAGGAGGCTGGACTGGATGATTGGCTTATCAACACAATTGCAGATCTATATGCATTATACAGAAAGGGATATGCTTCACAGGTATCATCTGCAGTTGAAGAAGTAACTGGAAGAAAAGCAACAACCTTTGTTCAATTTGCAAAAGATCATGCAGATGCTTTTAGATAATCTAAAAATCAAACCAGGTTTGATAACATTTGGGTGGGAAATAATGATAAAATTGGTAAACGGTGTACCAGAAAGACTTGTTGAAATGGATGAAAAAGTAAAGTTCCTACGACATGTAGATTCCTACTGTTTATGACGAGACAGACCAACACGTCAGAATCAAAAAAGTTCAAAATTAATGTAAACGGAGGAAAGTGGCTGAGAGTATGCCTAGTTTGGTTCGACAGAGCCAATAGTAACGTACAGAATATTTTGGGACTATTAGTGACAAACAACGACCGAACGAAAAAATGGATTGGTAATAAAGGGTTCATAGGAACAGGGGACACTTATGGGGTATTTGATAATAATAACACCGTGCAAGTAGTAAGGATCGAACAACCAGAGCCTGGGGACTACTTTATTAAAATATTTGGAGTACAAGTGAGTGAGCCTCCACAAGATTATGCGTTGGTCGCAACCGGTACCTTCGGGTCTAAATTAGAACTCTTCCCAATAGGAAACTAACTGAGGTGTCTAATGGATCAGCCTCAATATATGACTATCTATTGCTAGTTTCACAAGTCTTGATACGATACGGAATCTCTTTCTGCAAAGGGAACACCATTCGATCAAGTACCGGTTTTCACAGTATACGAGGCAAGACCATAAAGAGTTTAGGTCTTTCTCAACCCCGTTAGAAGGACCTAAAATGTAATTTGTGATAATCTATCCCAAATGCAAATCAATTCTTAGGAGAATGTTTTTCCTATGTAAATCCTACTTTCTATGTTACATGTAAGTTAGTTATGATAAGGGCATTCACACCACTATTGGGATTTGGTTTATCGGTACATGCCTACCTACCAGGATAAGATTGATTGGCCTAGTGTGAATGGTAGGATGCTAACTAGCAATGATATTTGAATGACAATTCTATGAAAGTTTAGAAGTAGCTATTAGAATTAGATTCACCATTTTCGCCATCCTATTTTTTATCCTGCAAAAAGTCTAGTTCCATTACTGCACATTAGCATCATTTTTATCAACTGCAATAGTGACTAATTCAGATTGTATCATGGCCAACAACCTTATTATTCCCTCGTATTGATTCCTCAATGGCAGACTTCTTGTCTTGCCATGTAACTCAGGGAATGCTTTTTGGGATTCCCTTGCTCTAAAGAGCGCAGAATCAACC
>JBOGPP010000152.1:0-7860 GCA_050748485.1 Nitrososphaeraceae archaeon
TTCTCTGGAGTAGGAATGGAGGAGACGGAAGACAATCCGACGATGGAATCAATGAGAAGACTTGCTAAAAATGTTACTGGCGTATTAATGCCGTCGTCGGGGCATTGGATACCTGAGGAACAACCAAAACTCCTAGCAGAACTACTTGTTAATTTCTTCAAAGAGAATGACATCCAAACTCAATCATACAATGATACAAATTCATTGATATTCTCCGATATTAAGGATCTGATGTACAAGATAGATAATACTACCCTGTCTCCTGCATCAGTTGATCCTCAAGCAAAAAATCTCAGTGACGCATTGGTGGGAAATCAAAATAGATCGGTTACATCAGAAAATTTCTGAGGTATTTAGGAACGGATGCAGCAACAACAAACAGCCCCACACCTTTCAGTAAATTCTGACAATAAAACTAGTGATAAACTATTGAATCAATTTGGCGTCTCGAGAGGTCAGGAATTAAACGTTACTGTTGTGGAAAAGCAGAAAAGTTCACTGCTCGCGAATCAAACAAATACTACCAAGAATATTACTGAGGGAGAAATAATTGCTACGAATTTGACAGCTAATAGTATGACTGACAGGCAACAGATTAGCGATGATAGCACATCCGGTGAACAGTTAGCGGAACAGGAAACTCTGTCATCTGCGGCAATCGATGCGATTGGAAGAATAATAGGTGCTAGAGAAAGCGAATAAAAGATTTCTGCCTTAGCTCATTTATGAATACCAAAGCTATTCGACAAATTTCCATGGTAAATATGTTTTAAATAGGAAAGCCACCTCACTTCCAGACTGTCTTTTAATTTCTGGCTTCTCTCTCGAATATCTTGTCATTCGATAAGCCGCCTTGGCTACCGATGTGAATGCATCGGCCAATAGTGCAAGTGGGACCGAAAGAAGAGTAGAGTATTGATAGAATACCAGACCGATAGTTTCCACAGTTGAGATACATGAGCTTCCTGTAGTTACCAGAATGAATAGACTATTCTTCAGTATTATCTGCAAACCAAGTCGATTGTTATTTATATTTCAGATACCCAGATCTCTTATTGAATAAACGTTCTCTTGCTCTCTTCTTGGCAGGAATAGTATTCATTGTTATCTGGACTGCGTCTGCTATTTACAACACTTTTCTTGTCATAGTATCATTGGATGGATTGGTCAAACCCGCACAAACAGACATCTTAACTCCGGAGATGAACATCAATAATAGTGTAAATATATTAGGGCAAGGGTAAGCTTTTGATATCCTTATTTCCGATCCATCAGAGGTTCAGATATTAACTAGGAAGAATATCTCATACATCAATTACAATTTTAGCGCTTTAGAACAAGGAGAATATCGTATATTAATTACCAATGTCGGAGAATCAGAGTTGCAGATAAAAGGTCATGCACAAACTAAAGGAAGCCAGACTGCCTCTACAGCACAGCTAATGCTAGTAATTACTGGCATCATTGTATTAGGCTTGTCATTAAAACTAAAGAATCGATAAGATACCGATTGAAATGTACTTGAGACCTTAATTATTCGGATACTTCGATGTAAAAAACAGGTAGTTCTCACCGATAGTGAGCAGAAGTTGAGCAAAGACAAAAAATAATTAATGGTGTTCTTCGGATGTCGTATGTAAAAGGTATCAGCAGCAGAACTCTCAGATTTTCTCTGCCACGTCTGAACGCAGTACTATATTTTGAAAATTATTCATGTCCGTCTTCTGAGACATCTAATAGCATTATTATTGTAATATGAAAATGAAAATCAGAATTTGGGAATGCTCCCCAATTTAGGGTTAGGCGCTGCACACTTTTTTATTGATAAAAATTTGCAACCACTCGACTCGTATTTGTCCTTTGAAGAAAGTTAATGTCTCTAGCAGCTATTCATCATGGAATCATCGGTCTACCAAAACCGGATTTGAAATTCATAAGCTCGGAGTCAAATCTACACGAAATGGTTATGACAGTAGACTGATTAAGACAGGAAAACCAAGAGGAATTGTTGTGACTTGTATTCATAAAAACCAAATAGCTAATATTAGAATTACCTCGTATGAAGATGTATTTGAATATTATCTTTGTTTAACATCTAGTCTAATCTGCTCGCCATCCTTCAGAACATGATTTCGAAAATCCTCTATTGGTTTATAATTGACAGTCACTTTGATCATATTACCGTCAAGATTCAATCCCCATGTTCTCAAGAACTCTCCTAATGTATAATCTCTATTAACAGAAGATTCAACGTGAAGGATACCACTATCATCATGAGTATGCAAAGGAGCCATACCCTTCATATCCATTTCAGGCATTGCTTGCATTCCATATTTGTCTAATGAGTGATCTTTCCACAGAGATGGATCTATGCCTATTTGAGATGGCACCGTCATCGGTTTATTATCCATCATCATCTCAAGTTGAGGGTGGATATGCATTATTATGGGATTCATTATCGTATTATCAGATTGTGCCTGACCTAACTGTATCGTACTCACAAGTCCCGCCGCCATAATCATTATGATCTTGATAGAGGTCGCATAGTTCTTTAATTTCATTCCGTTGTGAGAGATCACGTCTTCATCACAATTGCTCTGCATCATTCTTTTGTCTCTTAATGAAATCAAATGTGTTCCGTTGATGGCATTATTTTGCAGATATTAATATGTAACGATATAAAGTGTAAACGGCTTAAGCAGTCTTCGAACCTGTCTCTCATAAATATATCGGATAAAGGAAATCATAAAAAATGAGGATTTATGTTACTAATAACTATAATAAATTTGAATTGCCTGTTGGGTTCTTGCTGTTGTTCCTTATAATCCGCGGTCTTGCAGAGATTATTATCATAGCAACAAGAAGACATTACTTCCTCCTTTAAAGGATGTCTTTGCTCTTTGACTTTATTTTTGGAAGAACGATTCATCACCCACATCAACCCTCCCATAATAGCATATATAGCAGGACAGATCGCAAAGGCGGCTAATGTAGGAACTGCTGCAGCAATCGCGGAATTATTAGTAGTTGAGAAAACGAAATAGATTCCTGCCGTTAGTCCTACGACTAGTAATACATTGTGACATTATTCCCGAGAAAATCTTCTTTTTTTAACTCTCGTTCCGAAACAACTTTGATTCTGTCTTTATATTTTATCCTTATACAAAGTCAAGCAAGAACTGCGACAGCTAGCCTATCCTCCTTCCTGTTTCTAATGTTTTTTTAAAAGCGTCATTTGCTATTGTTAGTTCACCAATCAGCTTTTTCAGACGTTCATTATCTTCTTGTATTTGCTTGTTGATATTCTCAGTAGAACCAGTTAATGCCAACTTGCCGCCTTCTATAAATGTCTGTTTCCAGCTATAGAATACGTTTGGTTCAGGTTGTACTTTTTGCATAGCTCAGCTAAGGTAATGTTTGTGGTCAATGATTCCATCGCTATTCTTATCCTGTCATCAGCAGTTCATCTGCTATTACTACCCTGCATATACAAGACCTCCACTACTGTCTGGAGTAAAAAAGTCTCCATTGCAGGGTGTTCTCAATTTAGAGGGGTCCAGGACAAACCTGTTTCAGAATACCGCACGAACAATCAGATGCATTTTATACTTTATTGCATTTTATAGTGTAGAAAGAATGCAATTGAAGACGATGATGTATCACATCGATCATCACGGTGCTTCAGCAAAGCTCCTAATACATTCGTCGAATGAATCCAGGTCCTGTATACAGTTATGTCCTTTTTTTACGTAATGAATGCAGACGGCAAGATGGCTTACTATGAGTCAAAAGATATTGATACTCGGTGTGATACTTGGTGTGAATGATGTACTGGTATTTTGTATACCGTAGTATAATAAGACAGAGTATGAATATGCCAAGACAAGTGAAGAGATCTAGATCTGAAATAATCCTCTCTAACCTTAAGACGATCAATGGTAATGGAGAAACAATATCTCAGATTCAGCACAAAACATATCGAATACACATCATGCATATTGAATAAACTTAATGAATAAAAATGACTGTCCTGGTTCCAACATTAAAAAAAATGAAAGTGAGATAGAAATTTACTGGATGATAGATCATGTTTCCATATAAGACTGAACTGAAGAATTATACTTCAAACTAAAGATTGGTAGCTAAATCATCAAAAGATAATCCGAGAGTTAATCTTACAGCAAATAAATACAGAAAGCAGATCAATTGGCGTAGAATGAAAATTCGCGAACTTTGCATAAGAGGCTATTCACAATTTGAGATATCATCTACTTTGCAGATAAGTCAACCTTCTGTATCTAGAGACTTGCAATTTATACGCTACCTGGCAGTGACTAGGAATAAAAAGGAATTCGGTAAGCGCCTTTTCTTTGAACAGCTAAACACCTTAGATGGTCTAGGAGAATTAATGAAGAATTTGTGGAGAACTATAGATGATCCTCGAGTGCAAGTCAAAGAAAGGACGAAGGCGATGAAGCTGATATTGGAATGCTACAAGATAAGATTTCAATTAATAGACTCGGAACCCTTCGTTAAAGATTTCTATCAACATGGAGAGCAGATTAAGACTATGGAACAGGACATATCTAGAAGAGAAAGAGCATTGAAAGCCTATCTTGAAGGAAGGAAATTGACACAAGAGGAGATAGATTTTTCGACTGATCCTAATGCTGTATTCTAGTGACTTACATAATTCTAAAATCCGCTGATCAAGATAAATAACCTGACAAACCGTGCACACGTGTGAAACAGTACAAGCTTCATTGACACCAACACTTCTTATCCAATCAGAATACGTATCCTACCGTTCAGACCGTTACGTTGCAGCCATTGAACATCTGAACTCTTATTTCAAGTATCCGTAACAATTGCTGTTAATAGTAGCCTGATCTTTGGTTCCATACAGAGCAGCTCCTCTTATAACATTCTATGTCGATCTTCTAACAGCTCTTGCCTAAGGGTATAGATGTAGTGAGATCTGTTTCTGATTGGATCGCCTTCACTTTTACAGAGAGGGTAAGCGTTGGTTCAGGTCTATAGATTACTATACTCTGAAGTGTTGCCTTACTCATCTTCATATCATGGCTATTAGCACCATCTACAGATACACCAATAGGGACTCCTTTACCATCTACCAGTATGCTACGCTTGGTACCCGATTTACTTCTGTCCGTGGGATTTGGTCCAGTACTTTTTCCCCCCAAGAGGTGCTTCTGTAATAACACCATCCATAGCCTGCCATCTCCAATCTATTGTATTATTTTCATCATATACCGATAATCCATCAATCCACATACGTTTGAATACACCTTCTTTACACCACTCTTGGAACCTATCATATACGGTACTTGATGCACCAAGACTTCTAGGCAGAGCCTTCCGTTGACATCCAGTTCCTAAGACGTAGAAAATAGCACTTATAGCCTTCCTGTCATCCATTCTAGGACGACCGGTCTTCTTCTTCCTATTGGTTGACGATGATGGGTATTAGCGCAATGATCCTATTCCATATACCATCAGGTATGCAGTATGAGAAATCAGTTCCTGTAGCCTCTGATATCAATATATCTCAGAAGAAAGTGCAGTACAGCTTAGCTTTTTCGATTAAACGCAGTTTGCTTATAACCCAACAAAACTCAACTACTTTTCGGATAGGCTCTTAGTGCTAATTTCGGTTCTCCCAGAATACTACCTGATTTATGTAACAAGATATTTATTAGATTCGTTCATTTATTATTTTACGACTATGGATTTTGATAGACTATGTAAAGACATCCTTGGTCTGGAATCCAAGATAAGATTTGCTGGTGTATGTGATGATTCCGGTGCGATTAAATATGGTGGACAGCGTGAAGGAATAACAAATCTTCTATCTCCAGAGGAAACTAAAAGATCAAATTTGCAGGCCATTGCAAGATGGGCTTTAAGGAGCTCCCTCTCACCAAAAGTGGGTAAAGGAAAATATGCGATGTCAGAATATGAGAAAATCAAGAGGATAACATTTCCATTAGAACAAAGCCATCTACTCTTAGTTACCACTGAGGTAGATGCAGATCACAACAAAATAATAAGAGATACTCTAGCCATGCTTACATGATAAAGATTTCTGATTTCAGATCATTTTATATAATTAATAACGATTATGTAATAGATGCCAGAAACAATCCAAAATTGGGATAGACTGGTACTAAAAGGAGTGCGTTCTAATGACAATGAAGACATGGGAAATATCATTGCAATCGATAAGGATTCTCTTTTTTTTGATGACTGGAAGGCATGTGTTTAAGATACCTAAGTCATTTGTACAAGGGTTTAATGGAAGCGAAGTATCCCTAAATGCTCCTTCACCGGAGGTATTAAGGCTTGAGCTATAGACATAGAAAAATAGGTATCTATAGGATATTGGAAGAATCGACTTTAATGATATCGGTACTCTAATTCATCATAAACTCCTAGATGAGAATAGATAACATTGATTTTCTTGACTGTATCTCGAGATCATGCGCACTTGGTCTTAAAGTAGATTTATTTTCCTGCGATAGTTTGACTTGGTTGTGTTAATCCTGCTTTCAGTATCCCCTTCAGTACTTTCATCATTAGATGGATAGAACTAACCGCAAAACTATGAGCAGACTTCCGAGGACCTTTGCGGAAAGCGGCAGTCAGATTACATTGTAGACTTGCGTCAACCTTACAGAATCGCTACATGTGTTATGACGAATCATGATAAGCGTTCATAACACCTAAAAATCTGGAAATATAAAACATATGACAGGATGAAGTTAGGATATTTCTCATTGCATTCTAGGACTGAGGAATGTAACGAATGTCATGAAAAATTCCACGAATATAGCGACCTAGTCAAGCATATGAGGAGGATACATCATCGACCTATACTACGATGTAAAAATTGCGGATTAGAATTTGTGAAGGAAAGTGACAGATTCCGTCATCTGCAAGAAGAAAAAGCAAAGAAGCTTGACGTACGCAGACATAGGTAGGCAATTCGGTTCATATTTTGGCTTGTAATGTTATACGATCTAAATTATATCGGCTGTGACGATATGAAAATCTTTTAGCCCGAGGATATTTTGCATGTTGGCCAGGTTCGAAGTTAACATTCTCCCTACATGAAGAGTGGCGTCGTGACTGAATCGTATACTGTGAACGGTTGTCGTTGTACCTATAAAAGGCGCATGGATGTAGGCCGCCTGCAGGCCAACAACAAAAAAGATGGATGAAAAATATCATCATGGATACAACATTATCATCAATAGAAAATCTTACATGCAAATTGCTATCCTATCCAAACAGATATACAGATATACCTGGGAACGTGAAGATGTAATGTTAATCCTAAGTGTAACAGGGATAGACATATTTTCTCCTATGCTTATCACTGTAGAAATAGTAGACATAAGGAGATTCTCTACACCATTTCGGTTCCTTTTCCTTTCTTCTTAGCTCTCTTTCTTTGTTGTGTCGTTGCCGGAGTGCCATGAATATTATTCTCTATTCTCAACTCATTCTCTCCTTCCGTTCTAATTCTGATGACAAAACTTAGCAAGATATAATGAGTCTTTACAGTACTATGACAAGGCATTCTCTATAGATCCAACGAATCTTAATGCACCGAATAATATAGCCTTTGTTCTACAAGATCTATGAAGATATAATGTATCTCTCCAGTACTATGACAAGGCGCTAGCTATAGACCCAACTTATATTCATGCATTGAATGGCAAAGCCTTCACTTTGGCGCTATCTGGAAAGAGTGATGAGGCATATTCTTCCATCAAACAATTAGTCTCATCTAATCCTGATAACGTTTATTTACAAAGTACAATGGCTTTCATCCTG
>JBOGPP010000153.1:0-2028 GCA_050748485.1 Nitrososphaeraceae archaeon
ATATCTTTCCTAAGATCTTCGTAATAACGCAGTTTACCTGTAGTAATATATTCTTCAAGCTTCAATGCGATGGCTTTACCGATCGAAGGTATTTTCAAAAGTCCGCTTATTTTCTCTGTTTTATACAATTCGTCTATTTCGGGATACAAATTCTCTATAACATCTGCCGCCCTTCTGTAAGATCTGATTTTAAAAATTAGACCTATTTGTGATTTAGGGTCCTCTCCGTCTTTGCCAGTTACTCCCATCTCTAAAATATAAGCTATCTCTCGCAAGATCTTTGCAATTTCTAAATTCATATATGCCTTATGACGTAAAAGGGATATCTAGTAATTTAAGATGATTGTGAGGACATTGAATAAGGCCTTTTTATGCGGAAATATTGATCACATTGATATCGGGGGATACCTCCAGCTGCTTGACATTAACCAGATACAATTGTTTACTTCAATCGGCAGATTGCGTCTTTGATTGCGTATTCGGTTACAACTTGTTGTTGTTTCTTTGTATGCTTCTTGGATATACTAATGACCATCCAAGTGTCTTGTCACAGATCGGATTGCAACTGTGATGTCATGGTTGGCGAACTAGAGTTCATATATGACGCTTACGCGTCTTGAGTGAAATCATATTGGCGAATAATTCGTAATAATTCAGGCATCACAACTGAGGTGTAACGTATGGTATAAGGGATGTTTTCTTAGCTCCTTCATGCTTGCTTCAATATCTTGATTGGAGATAACCTCTTAGGATTTGACGCGCATCGGTTTAATCATCTTAGCATCAAAGTGATAAGATCGGTCCAATTCACTTTTCTTATCAGATAGCATAGAACGATGTGTAATTTCATTTTCATAATTATTCGTGAATGGTAATCGCTGTATTAGCATCTTAAAAGAATAATTTTCATCAAGATCAATTTGAAAGGCTTTACTTATTTTCGCATAAAATTGGCAGAGACCAGTAGGTCGATAACAATTTGTGTGTTGGAACTACTTATTCTTGAGAACTGACTCATCTCGGTTCTCCATTGGAAGAAATATAAAAGTAAGATAGCACATGATGATAACTCCTTTGGGTCAAAAAAGGTATTTCCTCCTATACAAGCCAGCGATAGTCAGAAATAAACCTGACGACAAATCTTTACCAATTTACCATACGTTTTGCGAAGTAGAATTGTCCCACAAATGCCTATCAAGAAGCAATCTACAGACCTTCGCGATCAATATAGGTAACTTTGTGAGAAATAAACTGATTTAATAGCTTTGATAAGAGATAATCTAATTATCATGTGATACCCTCCAGGGGGTATCATTTGAGATGGGCGTCTCATCTACGTAAGTAGGAGTATCCTTATGATGCAAACATTGACAATATCTAATACCTGCAGGAGAATGCATCTTGCCAGGACATAATTTATGATTTCCTGCCCTACATTCATTCGATATATTATTAAAGGGATTCTCCACTTCTCCCATATCCAGTATTACAGAACAACCTATTTAAGTAAAAACACACAGCGGCACAAATTGGTCAATTTTGTCTACTTACTAATCTCAATCGTTACCGGTTAGTCTTCAGTTCCATATAATGACAATTCTTTCTTGTAACTGTTAAGTAGTTTGTTAAACCACAATTGGATGAAATTACAAGAGTCATGGATGAGCTTGATGAATACAAGAAAGCTAAGCGAAGAAATAATTACCTGGAAAGGGATTAAACATTAAGTCTTGAATCGCATTAAGCAGGGAATCATCAGTAACAGTATATGGCGGCGACGGCAGCGGCAGAAGGAAGTAACAGCAGGTAATAATAAGATAAAAGGTAAAGAACTATCATCTCTGCAACTGTTTGTAGTAATAGCTTCAATTATAATTATTCTTATTGCATTAGGTGGTTTAGGACTAGTTTTCAATGTGTTTGCACAAGCAACATAAAATATGACTAAGAAAAGGAACACTCTCCAAGAAAAATTAATGTAAAAATAAGGAATATCTAGCCTCTTCACCATATTAAATTTCATTTAAT
>JBOGPP010000154.1:0-14177 GCA_050748485.1 Nitrososphaeraceae archaeon
ATGAATTTGTAGTTCCCACGTGGGTTATCATTAGTGCTGCTGCAGCAATATCAGCGGGAACATTCTTGGGGGGATGGCGAATAGTAAAAACTATGGCGTTTCGAATTACCGAGCTTAAGCCCTACCAGGGTTTTTGCGCTGAAACTGGGGGAGGCGTAATCCTTACGGCAATGGCTGGACTAGGAATTCCGGTAAGTACTACCCAAGCTATCTCAGGCGCTATCATGGGCGTTGGCTCAACAAGAAGGCTTTCGGCAGTTAGATGGGGTATTGGAAAGCGAATTGTTTACGCATGGCTTGTCACTATCCCTGCTAGTGCAACAATTGCGTCTATCGTAATCATAATTATTCAGAGTGTTTTTAGTTAGTAGTATTAAAGACTAGATTTCTTCTTTTCAATGTAAATCCACAAAGCTATAATTGGATTCTAAAAACAAAGGAAAGCTTCCATATTTGAGAATCTATGGATTCAATCAGAAATCGATCAACGATAGTATGCTGCCTTGATCACAGCTAACAAAGTGGTAATTTTACAATCAAGGTTCGAAATAGGAATCAAACCACTTAAATCTTGGAGTGGTACCATGAAATAGAGTAGTACAGTTAATGCTACGATATCATCATAGTTAATTTCTAATTAAGCGTTTGAAGTATGAAACTATTATATAGTATGTAATTTTCGTTGTTTTGCAGCGCACTGCTATTCCATAATTCTACGCCAAGCATGATAGTCATCGTCTTGCATGCTTTCTTCAAGAACGTCTATGAAGTTATCTTTATCCATTACCTTCAGGCAATAATTGCAGACCCACTTCATAATAAATGCATAACGATAGTATTACTGAAATGTGTTTCTATAACCTAATGTTTACAGCAACAGTATCTCATAGGTAATAAATAGACCCCTAAGCTCTCAAATCAGGAAAGTTCAAGAAAGTTGCAGTACCTGGGATCTGTGTGGAATGAGTCTTTTGTAACAGGTCTTTGAGGCTTTGAGTATATCTACAGATCTTGGCCTAACCAGGTATATAATCCTCTTCAAGCCATTAGTCGTAATATTTATGATCATTATGCTGTCAAAAGCGCTACAATAGCAATTTTTGACCATAGTTTTAACCTCGAACTACAGAAGGATTATCTGTTTGTATTGTTGTATATAAATAATCATATTGCAACAACGAATGCAATATTATATTGGATGTTCAGGTTGGAGCTACTCATCATGGCAAGGACCATTTTATCCTAAAGATATTGAGAATTCGAGATGGCTGAAATATTACTCTAGTGTATTTGATTATGTAGAGATAGACACTTCCTTCTATAGAATTCCTAACAAATCTATGGTCAAGAACTGGTACAACAGAACTCCGAAGAAGTTTCGGTTCACTGCAAAATTTCCGAAGGTCATAACGCATGATAAGAGATTGATTGATTTTGACGAGGATCAATTGAATTCCTTTTTCGATTCTCTTGCTGAACTTAAAGAAAAGCTATTGGCGCTTTTGATACAATTGCCGCCTTCTATACAAATTGTTGAAGGACTTGATGCTCTTAGAAATATTAGTCCTTATATAGATGGTAGATTCAGATATGCAGTAGAAGTCAGGCATAGGTCCTGGTTCCAAGATCTAGCTTACAATTTCCTTTCTAACAATAATATGTGCCTGGTCTGGAGTCAACTTGCAGATTTACATACTCCTCCTATAGTTACATCAGATTTTGTATACGTGAGGTTTATAGGAGATAGAAGTATTCAAGAGAAAGATTTTGGTAATATTCAGATAGATAGAATAAAGGAAATGAAAAAAATTGCGCGCAATTTTGAAACTGGAATTGATCAAGGAAATTTAACTCCACTTAAATTTGCAATCGTTGCTGCGAATAATCATTATGCAGGTTTTGGACCTGGTACGGTTAATATCTTCAGACAACTATTAGGTCTTGAAGAAGTAAAATGGGGAGATGAATATGTTATGTCAGATGATCTGGCAAGAAAGGATAAGGATGATGATAATCATGCAAGTCTAATAAAAACAAAGCAGACAAATCTCTCTGATTTCCTCTAAAACAAATTTGTGAAATGAGTAGAAATTTGCATTATAGTTCTATGCTTTTTCCGATCATTTCCATATTGCTTTTCTCGTTTACATTGGATAATTTTCTAATCCCATTTCACTTAATGGATGAAGCTGATCATGGTTTTATTACAACCTACTCCTCTCCAAAAATTACTGCTAAGTCAGGTACTTATGATAGCATCATTTTTGATCATTTATTAGATGAAATGCATCAAGATAATCTCGAACAGACAGTTCGTGATCTATCTTCCTTTCATACTCGACATACCGAGTCCGAATTCATAGATGATGCTGCTTTTTGGCTAACTGAGAAACTGCAAAGTGTCTGTAACACAGAGGTCTATATCCAAAATTTTACATATACTCCAGAGAATGCTAATGGCGATGACGATAATGATGTCAATAATAATCATGGACAAAAACCATTTTTCTATAATCTGAAAAATATAGCATGTGAGAAACCAGGTTCAACAAATAATACGATAATAATTTCTGCCCACTACGATAGTAGAATGGAGGATATCAATAATAGTACTGCTAGAGCGCCGGGAGCTGACGATAATGCTAGTGGTGTTTCTGCATTATTAGAAGTAGCACGAATACTTTCCAATGTAAGTCTGAACCATAGTATCATCTTTGTACTATTTTCTGGTGAAGAGCAGGGCAAATGGGGCTCAACACATTACGCAGACTATATTGATAAAATGGATGTAGACCTTGACCTGTTAATTAATTTAGACATGGTGGGTTTCTCTCTAGAAGAAACTAACGATTTTCTCATAGAGTATGATAACGGAAATGTTGTACAAGATAATGACAAAGATTCACGAGCTGTTGCAAACTTCATCAAAGGTGTAGCTGAAAAATATATTAATCTAAACGCAACCTTAGGGATATTAGGAAATAGTGATTATCTTCCCTTTGAAGCTTTAAGTTACACAGTTATTGGTTTTCACGATGATGGTGTAACAAAGAATCCAAATCATCATAAAAGTACTGATACTCCTGATATTCTAGACTATGAATATTTGACTTCTGTAACTAAATTAACTTTGGCTACAATTTTGAATCTTGATAGATTAATAACGACTACTGCTGATTCATCCTCATTCACAGTAAAGATTGAGTAACAGGATCAAATTAGTATTAAGATATGTATCATGGAAGGAAAAAAAGGTATTAGGGAATTTATACTATCTGCTAGCAAATTCTACGCCGTTAGATGAATTTGTCTTTATTCTGTTCCGCCGCTTTCTTCACCATTATCACTTTCAGCTTCATCCGCACCATTATCACTTTCAGCTTCATCCGCACCGCCAGTATCTCCGTCACTAGCAGGACTATCGGTTGAGGTAGTAGTATCATCACCAACAGTACCTGTTCCAGTATTGTAAATTGGAGCGAAGCAATCTCTTATTTGTTGTTCAGAAACGGTTCCATCTACTTCTGCATCAGAAAGACAGGATTGAAATTCTTGATAATCTTGATTACCTGAGCTGGTGTCTTGGCCTGTTTCAGTAGGTTGTGCTAGTAATGGAAAAACATAATTCATGCCTGTTGGTACCATCATTACTAGTACTATTGTTGCAGTTATAGTTGCAGTTCGAGTTTTTCCTGAATCCATTGCTCATTGATCATCCACAATCTATATAATTAGTGCAGTTCGAAAGTTTATAAAAGGAGATTAGAAATTTTTGACAAGAGCGTGAGTATATTCTTGTCGTAAAATTTCTAGATGGATCATCCAAATTGAAATTTTGAAGCAGACTAAGAGTATTGCACAGAACTTATGAGAATATGTGATTTACGTCATTTAGATGAAGTCAAAGGGAATTTTGGAATTGGAGATGGAATTTACTATAGGGCTAGTGCAAAAGTAATGAAATTTTCTCCTCCTCCGTTACTTATCCGTAGTACACTGAGAGCATTTGTAGAACAGCAGCAATACTATTTTGTATGGTTTACTTAGTTCAGCTAATACCTTTACAAAGCCATCTTGAATGATGATTGATGGATTAAGTCAACTACGATTCTCATGAGCGACAGACCAGCAGCAGCATTCGGCAAGGAGACATTGCGGACACTCAGTTGATGATTTGCTCTGGATACATTCGTGTGGATTACAGCCACAGTCGAAACAAGTTACTTTCATTTGTTAGATATCATATGATATTTAGCATTTTAACTGTACAGGTCTACTTTCTTAAAGCCTATCTGACCAAGGCATTAATTCGTTTTCATGTCATACTACGTAGATGAGAATTAGTAGAAAATTTTCTAAATTCCTTTTATTTTACTTCTTAGGTAAAATAATTACCAGACAAATTGGCACACTCTTTGGAAAGACCTGTAGGTATTACGATCATAGCTATCCTGGCTTTAATCGCTGGCATAGTGTTAGTATTTGGTGGACTTTCGTCGTTGGTATCTGGAGCATTCTTTGCCACGATTCCTACTGAGGTTCTTACGACGCAGCTGGAACTACAGCAGCAAACACAGCAGGAAGCGCAAAATGTGGTGGAATTGCGTTCTCTAATCCAATTACTTGGAAGCATAAGTATCGCATTAGGGGCAATCGTCTTAGCAATCGGTATAGGATATTTAGTGGTGTCCTACGGCCTACTAAAAGGGAGGATTAGCCGCCGTACCTTTATGCTTGAAGTCATTATAACTATACACAATATTGTATAAATAAGTTCAAAGGACGTCTTAAGTCAGGAATGAATAGAACAAAAGACATAACCTCCTACTTCCATACAACAGTAACTTTATACACGAACTGCATGAGATTAACTACTTCTTTCGTAAAATTAGATGAAAGGGGCTATCTATTAAACTAGTTTGACTTATTTGACTGGTTACATTCATTCATGGTCATCCTATCTTTTATCTCATTTTGGCAATATCCATAACTATTTGCTATAGACCTGATCTACTATCGTATCAACAGTAACGGTAAAGAAGCACGTTAGGTTTAACTATTTCTATCGCAACTAGTTACATATTTAGAGTTTACTAATTGATTTTTGCTCTAGGCGATTTTCCGAAAAAAGCCCTAACTTGAGGCCTGTACAAAATGTATATAATTGCTATGTTGATTGCCAGATTTATTATGGGCAAGAAATTTCCAGTCACAATTGAGACAATAGCAAGCGCAATTCCTATGTAAGATAAGATTAATGCTATTGACCAGGCCCATCCCCTACCTATAAGCAAACCATAACTGACGGCCAGATATCCGATCCCTATTGCTATTAGAGTAACACCTATCGAAAGAAATATTATGCTTAATTCTGGAATGAGTGCCGCAATGCCCAAAAGACCAAGTCCGCCAGCGATAGCAATCACCCCGGTTATAATAACTAGAATTGCTATTATTGTAACAGCAGTGGGTCGGTGACTAAAAGAATCTCTTTCCGTAGTAAATCACTTTTGGCTAATATTTAGTAATTTAACGATGTCGGATAAATTAGTTTTGTTGTGTAGTAAAATTAGGTCAACACTTGTGTCTCATTAAGGGATTCATAGTTGGCTAATAATAATGATAACTCCGAAGTTATACAACTACCCTTTTTAGGTTTGTCCATTGGGAGAAAATATAGGTCAATGCGAACGATTGTGATAATGGTACAAACTGTGCGATTAACAGCCCCACAAACGCAAGGGGATGGTAGCGCAAGCTCACCGACGGACTTACAAATCTCTAAGCCCAACATGGATGAACCTGGTCCACCAACTGCTCCACCAACGTCTGGAGAATTCACAGTCAATGTAAGTAAAGCGGACTGTGATACTGACTTCTTTCCTTCAATAATTGTTGTAGCATGCAGTGGAAACATAACATTTTATCGCTCTGGGGAGGTAGAAGGCATACTCTGCGCCCACTCACCTGACCATGATCCAGTAACAGTGCAACACTGCAGTATGAGACTTCCAAATGTAGAGCAACTAGTAAATCCAATATGTAATGGCCATTTTTATCCATAGTGTACATAGAAAACAATTAGGCCTTATTTACTAGTGATTCATTCATGAATGAACGTTACCAACGCAGCGCCATTATTAATTTCGGTGGTTAGCCGTCGTCATAGGTCATATATAAGTATACAAGGGATCAGAAGTATATGTGGTAACATAATTGAAGATATACAAATTATTCTAATTGAGCAGCCTTTTCTGGCCTATAAACACGCTTCGTAAGGTCTACTATTCTGTCACGTAACTCTTTTTCTATTATTAAGTTTAAGAGATGGCTCATTGTCCATTCTTTCCTATTTGTTAAAGTAAGCTCATCCATATCGCTAAGGGTATCTTCCTTAAGGAATCGACTATAGAGTTCAATTCTCTTTTCGAAGACCAATTTCATTTTATCTATCTATCTATGGTCTTGCTTCATAAATAATGTTATATTGTGTCTGCGTAGCCCTTCTAAATTGCGTAAAACCTCCTGCCTTGACAACTTCACCTATTTTTGCCTCTCCTGCCTGGGCTCCCAGTGCCGGTCCATTGAAAGCCATTGATCCAGGGACACAGACCATTGTTGAAGCTGCATAAAACATTCTACCTATTGGATTTAGGTTATCTTCTACCTTGTCATTTGCAAAAGGTTCTACGATCATTACTGTTCCGTCTGATTTGAGGGATTTTAGTGCATAAGAAGTAGCTCCTATAGGATCACCCATATCGTGAAGACAATCAAAGAATGCAATTAGATCATACTTTTCAGTATCCTTAGAATAAGAGGGATAATCATTAGCAGAGAAAACTTCGAATTTTATTTGCTCTTCACTTAGACCTTCCTCTCTTGCTAACTCTCTTGCTCTTTCTATAGAAGCTTGGTGATTGTCAAATCCAATAAATCTGGAATTAGGATATGCCTTGGCCATGATAATAGTTGAAACACCATGTCCACATCCGACATCAGCTACTAGCGCACCCTCTTTCTCTAGTTTTTCCTGGACTTTACCGTTATTAAGAGATGGTATCCATGAACTAACAAGGTTATAATTGTAATTTGGTTTGAAGAACCTTTCGGTACCTACGAACAGATCTGGGTCATGTTCTCCCCAAGGAAGACCTCTACCTGTTCCAAATGCTTCGATGATCTTTGAAGCATCTTTAAAGAAAGACATCGTTGATTGAAAAGCACCGATTGCAAATATGGGGCTATTTTCATCTACCAGAGCTAGTGCGTTTTCTTGAGGTAACCAATACTTTTGTGTTTCCGAATTATAAGTAACATATCCTCCTGCTGCTTGATTGGCTAACCATTCTCTCACATTCCGTTCAGAGGTTTTAGTCAGAGCCGCTAGTTCGTGTGAGGTAATAGGTTTCCCTGCATCGTTCATAGCCTTATATAATCCAAGTTTATCGCCAATATATACAAGTACAGCACTATATGCTCCGCCTAGATCATGCGTCAGTCCTTCCATAAATCTTTGAAGCTTTTTTTGATCAATACTTTTTCGATTTGTTTGAGAATTTGACGAACTACTCATATTTTTATGATATATGGATAGGAGAATATAAATTCCTCACCCAAGTCTAACGGTTCACATGATCAATCTATTATAAATAGTAACTTTGTCTATTCATATTACTAGGCATCAGCAACCCTTAGCACCTGGCTGAACTAGATTCCTCTTTATGTAGTCATGAATTACATATTATGATCTTGATCCATTATCTAGAAGTCAGTAGCGCATCGTACCTGGGATACTATACCTTTATTCCCATAGTCATTTTTATATTAGCTAATTATACTTAAGACGATGAAAAGTTCAAAGGGAGATGGCCGTATAGTGGGGGGGATTGTATGACTAGAATGATATTAGGCATCAGTATGCCATTTAGTGTTCTATTATTATCGTATGTTCTCTTTATGAGTTCTCAATCTCTCATTTTTATTGAAGCCCAAAATTCAACCAATATTATTCAAGCCAATTATAGTAATTCCAAGGTCTATATTCCCTCAACCATTTCTAAAGGAGCTCAAGAAATACTAAAAAGTCTAACAATGAATATGCCTATGTTTGTAACACCAAGCTCAGATGACATAAATGGTTGGCAAGAACTAAACCAACAAATAAGTTCTATGGCAATACAAATGTCTCAGCCAATCGTAGATAGCTATCAACCTAATATTACAGCTACCAACCTGAGAGATGTAAATGTACTTGACATCAAACCAAAAGATTGGAAAGATAACGGAAAAGTTCTAGTATATGTACATGGTGGAGGATATACTATCCTAGGGGCTAATTCTACATTAGAGAATGCTGCAGTAGTGGCTAACGCTACTGGACTTAGAGTCATATCAGTAGATTATAGCTTAGCCCCATTTTCGAAATGGAATCAAACAACTAATGAGGTTGTTTCAGTTATACAAGCATTAAAAGACCAAGGTTATTCTCTTGATGATATTGCAATGTATGGAGATTCAGCTGGAGGTGGTTTAGTAGCTGGCTCAGTTCTTAAGATGCGGGATCAAGGATTGGGGATGCCTGTTGCTCTGGTATTATGGTCACCGTGGACAGATGTAACAGGAGTAGGTGATACATATTCCACTCTGAAAAACGCTGAACCATTTCTATCAAACGATTCGATGTTACAAAACATGGCTGATGCATACGCTAATCCTTCTGACCAGAAGAATCCATATGTGTCACCTGTATACGGTAATTTCAGTAAAGGATTTCCACCCACCTTAATTCAAGGTGGTACCAAAGAAGTGCTCCTCAGTGATTTTGTTCGCTTGTATCAAGCTCTGGATCAAACCGGCATCCCTGTCAAATTAGACATTTATGAAGGCATGCCACATGTATTTCAAACGTTCTTTCACAACACTACAGAATCTAATATAGCAATATCAAAAACTAATGATTTCTTAATGGAGTATCCAAACTACTGACAATATTAATAAGTTAGCCTCAGCACTGGAATTGGAGACCATTATTGAAAAGAGTAAAACTATTGCCAGTACCCAATCCAAATCCCCAATGGTAAAAGGCACTAGCCCCTGGTTTGGTAACCGTCTGTGTGTAAGCACTTCATTGCTTCGAAGGGAGGCAAGGCAGATATTACCTATGCGTGGTAACCAGCCTATTTAAGGTGTGCCGTCATAGTTATTTGTGGACAACGGGCCCACAAAGTTGATTAATAATACGCTCTGGGGTTCCATGCATTAACACTCCTTCGAAGGGAAGGAGGGATAATCATTGACAGCCTAATAGCACTACGTATTAAAATATATGCTGCTTTAAGGAGGCTGATAACTTAGTTAACGGTAGTATACTGGTTCTTAATAGGTGCCTAATGACGTTAACCAAGAACTAATAATGTCAGCTTCAATCGCAGCTTATTCTATGGTCTAGCTAGATGGTAGCAGCCTTACAAGTTATTAGATTGAATCATACCATTGGAGATGTGACAGCCGGACATCATTGTGAGCATCCAAATCACGATGAGCATATAGAAGCATTCCTAAGGAAGTATCATACAGCAAAAGGAAGGATGCCAGACGCAATCATAACTGTAGACCCAGAACATTGGTATATTTCTGACGACCAAAAAAAACACTGTCAAGTGTTGCCAGCTCTGCAGCATATCAGAAGACATAAAGAGAGCAAGTAGTCCCAAAGTATTCTAAATAACGTCCCGTTTTTATCCATAGTTTACACAGAAAACAATTAGGCCATTGTCAGGGTTTGTACCAATCAGAATGTATGCATTAGATAGAATTGCCTGCATGGGTCGAACGAATATCAAACTAATGCAGGCTATCATACCAAAGGATATTATGAATGAAAGAATTTGAACCTATTCTTTAGAATACTAAACTATATGGTGAAAGTATTATAAGAATTTCATATCCTCTCCATCTTTATTAAGAGAAATTTATCTAGTATTAATTGGTTGATTATCCTTATCAAGTGCATACGATCATTAAGGAAGATAAGCAGGCAGATGTTAAATACGCACATGCAAAAATTGAAGAAAGAAAATGTATCCATAGAAGATGTTTTAACAGCGATATCTGACAACACGTCATTAGTTTTATTTAATACCATTGCGCTTGCAGGGGGAAGTCCGATTCAAATTCGAAAGATCGGGCTTACAACTAGGCAATACTACTCCAGACTGTCAAGGTTGACAAAAACTGGTTTGGTAACAAGAAAAAATGGTAACTACTTTTTAACCCTACTAGGAAAAATAATATTTGAGGTCCATGTGACAGCATGCAAAGCACTTAGCTACCACTGGAAACTCAAGGCAATAGAATCAATTCAGATGTCTGCTCCTGCGGGTGTTAGTCTGCCCGAAGAAGAGTTTTCTAAAGTAGTTGACACATTGATAGATGATTACGAAATAAAGAGTATGGTCACAAGAGCATTAACCTCCATGGAAAATCATGAAAAATATCTCAGACAACAAAAAGGAGAGCAAAAAATCAAAGTGGAATTAAAGGTGTTATGACTTGATTTTTTACAATTTGTTGTGCGAACAGCCGCCGCAGCACACAAAAGTTCTGCGATTGGCGAGAGACGCAACTTATAGAATAGGAGTAGAGATAGCTTGTATTTGGCAGCCAGATCCTAAGAATGTTGACTTCAGTGGCGTTCCAAGTAACTCAAACACAAGGAGGTATGAAAAGGCATGGTTAAACAGAGATAAAAAAAAGATCGACAGGAGAATGCACATAGGCAAGGAATCCTTTCTATACAGTTATTAAAAAAGAAAAGGAGTTGGATTCTTCCTAACTTGTCCACAATTTGAACATGGAGGCTCTCATCAGTTTGGTATCCTTAGCATTAATGAAACTCCGAAAAAAACTGCTACCATTATCAGGCCAGTTATTAAAAGTATCCAGGACACACGTATGTACGCTTTCTTAATATCATTCAGTCTTTCGATTTGCTCAATTGCGCTGGCCATTGTAGCCCCCATTTTTTTATATAGAGTTTCAGAAGATACTTCGGTATACTTTGAGAGGAGAGTATTGACATCGGGTACGGTAATCCAGGATTTAAACTGCATAGATAAGAAATCGAAAATAATGCTAATAATCAATAGACTGATTCCAACGAAATACAGAAGATAGCTTGCAGGCGACTGACCTACTAAAAAATCGACAGTTCCTCCTGCCAATAAAAATCCTAATGCAACCAAAATACTGCTGAACAGACTTCTCGCTTCACCATCGAGCTTTTTGAATCCATCTTTATCTTCACTGAATCGATTCTTTATGAGCTCATAGATAATCAAATCTCTATTTTGAGAGTCAGCTTTATCCTTATCAATATTTGGCAACAGAATATCTCAGATTAGCATTTTTTACACCATTTTTATTATCTACTATAAAGGTATCCATCTAGAATTGACATGATGTCGGTATACTAGAACATACCTCAAGTCAAACGAAGTCTTTCTAATAGAATGCTTTTCAGTGAAAAAAGATGCCACAAGGGGTTGCAAAAATGTATAAGGAGTTATCGACTACGTAGATTAGTATGCCTCCTGCCAATAATGATGCTTTAAATCTGGAATTAAAAATACTTGAAGCCTATAGTAGAGATGTTGGTAGAGGAATTGCCCGCATCGACTACGACTCTATGGATCTACTGAATGCATCTACTGGAGACGTTATAGAGATAAGAGGAGGTAAAAAAAGTAAGAGTACTAGAAGGACTGCAGCCAAGTGTTTATCTCTGTATCCTTCTGATGAAGGCAAAGGCATAATCAGAATTGATGGTCTTGTACGAAATAATGCAGGCCTGGCCATAGGTGATAACGTAGTTGTAAAAAAGATCAAAGCCATACCTGCTGAAAAAGTCATTGTAGCTCCATTAGAAGCAGTACCACCTATTGACGAAAGGTATCTTGCAGATTCACTCGAAAGTGTTTGTATTACAAAAGGAGATAACGTCATGGTCCCTTATTTTGGCGGAAGACTCACCTTTCAAGTTATTGGCCTTACACCTACTGCAACTGATGCAGTAATCATCAACCAGAAAACACAGTTCACCATAGCAGCATCCGATCAGGCTCTGATACGTGGAGATGCGAGAGCTGTTGCCTACGAAGACATAGGCGGCTTAAAGGACGAGATCCAAAAGGTAAGGGAGATGATAGAGCTCCCGTTACGACATCCCGAGATATTTGAAAAACTCGGGATAGAAGCGCCAAAAGGTATACTATTGCATGGACCACCAGGTACAGGCAAGACCTTATTGGCTAAGGCAGTAGCTAATGAGAGCAACTCGCATTTTATCAGTATATCCGGGCCAGAAATCATGAGCAAATTCTATGGAGAATCCGAAGCACGTTTAAGGGAAATATTTAAAGAAGCACGAGAAAAGGCCCCCTCTATAATATTCATAGACGAAATAGACTCTATCGCAGCAAAGAGAGAAGAAGTCGTGGGAGAAGTAGAGCGAAGAGTGGTCTCACAGTTGCTTTCAGTTATGGATGGTTTGGAGGCTAGAGGAAAAGTGATAGTTATTGCAGCAAGTAACAGACCAAATGCGATAGATCCTGCATTGCGTCGACCAGGCAGATTTGATAGGGAGATCGAGATTAAAGTTCCAGATAAGTATGGCAGACTAGAAGTACTACAGGTACACACAAGGAATATGCCCCTGAACACCGACGTAGACCAAGATAGAATTGCTGCTGTAACTCATGGATTTGTAGGGGCTGATTTAGAGTATTTGTGTAAGGAAGCAGCTATGAAATGTCTGCGCAGAATGTTACCTGAGCTTAATTTGGAAGAAGAAAAGCTTTTACCAGAAACATTAGAAAAGCTCATAGTAACTATGAATGATTTCCAGTATGCAATACGGGAAATAGCCCCATCTGCCATGAGAGAAGTCTATGTGGAACCACCAGAAGTGAAATGGGATGATATAGGCGGATTAGACACAGTTAAGCGAGAATTACAGGAAGCTGTTGAATGGCCTATGCGCTTTCCGGAAATGTACAAACAGTTAGGACATTCAGTACCTAAAGGAATATTGTTGTATGGGCCTTCAGGCACAGGTAAGACCATGCTTGCAAAGGCAGTAGCAACGGAATCAGAGGCGAATTTCATCAGCATCAAGGGTCCAGAGCTCATGTCAAAATGGGTAGGAGAATCTGAAAAAGGAATTAGAGATATTTTTAGAAAGGCAAGGCAAGCTTCACCATGTATTATTTTCTTTGATGAAGTTGATTCCATTGCTCCTATCAGAGGAGGAGCGGGGATGGAAGGTTTTGGTGGTCACTCCAGTTCAGAAAGAATGATGTCACAGCTGCTCACAGAGATGGATGGTATAGAAGAAATTCATGATATTGTTGTAATTGCCGCAACTAATAGAGTAGACATGATCGATACTGCTTTGTTAAGACCTGGTCGCTTTGATAAGATCGTATACATCCCAAATCCTGACAAGAATACAAGAGAAAAGATCCTGCAGATCCACGTTAAAGGAAAACCAATTAGCGATGATATAGATCTAAAGAGATTAGCAGACATAACAGAAGGGTTTAGCGGAGCGGACGTATCCTCGGTTGCAAATACTGCCGCATCTTTAGTTTTACATGATTATATTCAGAAATATCCATCTCCTGAAGAAGCATTAAAACATGCGTCAGAAGCACGTATATCGATTAAACATTTCGAAGATGCTGTTAGAAACGTAAGAAGACAAAGAGAGATGAAACCAGAAGAGAAAATGAATTTATCACATTTTAGATAGGGATATCCATCTATATCTATCCATAGAAACAGAGCGGATAAAATCTAAATCTTGTATTATTGATTTAAATTATGCAAATCATTAGTATAAATGTAATAGTGCGTAAGTATTATGGCTATGATTGACTTGATTATTATTTCTAGCTAAGAAAAATGAAGATTTAGGTAACCGTGCGTTAGGCACTAGTCGACCGCCATACCGAGTCATTGCAGATCAAAGATATTCATCTCCATGTCGTATATCTTCGATATAGTCTGAAGCCTTCTTGTCTAGAATATTGTAATGAGAGTCAGATAAAGACCCCTTTTTAAAAAGGTAAAGTAGTTCCTTTCTTATGCTTCGTAGTTGCATGATGCATTGTTCC
>JBOGPP010000155.1:0-11101 GCA_050748485.1 Nitrososphaeraceae archaeon
CCATACTGGACAACTGCAATCTCACCAAAATCAATTCCAATTCTGACTTTCAGTTCAGGATAATCATATTGATTTAGTATAGGGTTAAGGCCCTGTTGTATTACTCTAACCATAGTGCACGCACAACTTACTACGTTTCTACTTTGCAATGAATACGGTGATAAGGTATCTTTCTCATCCTTACTAGATTCACTTCCCCTCTCCACTACAAAGAATGCCAAAACTGCATCTCCAATATATTTTAGTACATATCCTCCATACATCGATACTACTAAAGATATTTCCTGAGCAAATGCCCTAATTATAGCCGAAAGCTTATCGATAGACAATGTCATCGACAGCTTTGTGGAACCCACTAGATCTATATGCAGAATCGCAAGCTCAACTTTGGATTCCACAAATTTTTCTAGGATACGTTGAGTTTCGCTAAGCGATATCTTAAACTCCGGCTTTACTTTTAGAGCCTTCCACATTCTGGTTTGCGAATCTCTAAGAACTGATTCTATATCAATTACTGCATCAAGATACAACTTATTGATGAGAAGGTTTTCAGTCTTAGATTTAGATTTCAGAGAGGTACCCTTGTTAATTTCGCCTTTCCCAGCCTCTTCCTCATGGATGATCTGCATTACCTCGTCCTTAGAGGTATCCAGTTCAAGTGCGATTATCTCGGGATTGATTCCCGAATTATACAAATTAAGTATAGTATTCCTTTGTTGTGATTTTGTAGACATATTAAATCACCCTTATGTAATTTCTTAAAGCATGGCGCACATAGATTAAGCTCCACTTAGAAGCTCCACTTTTATCATTTGCCTTTCTCCCACATGTAGTAAGCGGTCTGTTCCTTTGTTTGTGGATCTAGAACCAATGTCTGGAACACCTTTCTTTGAGATACTAGTGCTCGTAACGATCCTCTAATCTCTGCCAACATATCAAGATCGTGTTTTGATGATGGGATATCATCGTCGGTGTCCAGCTTAATTTTTAAAACCTCTTTGATAATATCGCTTTCTGAATGTGGGATGACTTGACCCTTGAGGTATCGTTCAATAAGTTCGGCGTACCTGTTGATTTTATCTTCTCTGGCTTCGGTCTTCTTCTCACTATCAATATTCTCATGCCTTTCGGGCATACCTTAAGTCAGATCATATTATCCTTATAAGTATGCATTACCAGTGGTATTCTCATTTCAAATTTTTCGGATATAACATATCCTATTTACTTGACAATGGAAGCACTATACATAAAGCGCTGCTATTTCTTCCATTAGGGTAGACGATTCATAGTGCAGGCCTAAAACTTGACGAATAATCTCTCATTACCTTAATGACCGTACGTTAAATGACGTCAGCTCAAGGGGAAACTCACTCTCTAGCTCCTGCAATCTGCCTAAAGAACCATCATATTCTCGGAGATTAGAATATGAAGTATCGTTACGAATCTTCTGCAGTAACGAAAGAAGGTCATCGTTTGTGGCTCCATGTTTTATATCATATCTTATCTGCCTGCTAACATTGGCGATTCCACCATAGCGTTTATGGTTTCTTCGTTCCCATGAAGTGGCGTTCTCTGACAGACCCTTCACAAACTTTACAATTATTTTTTCCATATGCTCAACATGCCATTCTCTCAAAGGGAAACTATTTTGTGTCAAAAACCGTAATCACGCAACATAAACCAGTGCACTATACGTCAACCCAGTATTTATGTTAGTAGTATCCCTTTTGTTGGCTTTCATAGAGCCTCTATATCGCCTTCGTGATGCTATTGTACAGGCAGCCACCCACAGAAGTGTGGTTTACACCGTTTGACTTCAATGATTGTCATAAAGAGGCTAATCACTGTAGGCAGTGTTATCTATTCTGATGAATTATTTCTATCTGCCGGCTGTTCGGTAAGGGGAATATAAATCCCATCATCTTTTACTATCAGTTCTAGTCTGTGTCCTTTTGCCAAATTGAATCCATCCACAACTGGTTTTGGCAACACGATTACTGAACTGGTCCCCAAAGCCGTGATCGTAACAGTATATTTGGTAGGCATTATAATTGAAATATATGAGTTATTTTATATTTAATGCTTATGTTAGATATTTATAGATTAATATATTCTAACTTAGATAACCATAATAATGGGTATACGTATATACTAGCATATGCTTCTTGAATCGGAATCACAGTTTCCATCTATTCTGCTTGTCTCACCAGAATACCCACCTATGCCCGGGGGAATAGGGCGTTATACCCATAATCTGAAAAAGAAATTGATCGAAATGGGGTTTAAAGTACAGGTTGTTTGTGATAAGCGAGGAAATGGTGAGTTTTCTGGGATTTCGCAACACAACCCCAGAAACTCAGAGATACTTTTGGAACTAGTAGATATGGTAAAACCAGATATTGTTCATGTTCAATACGAACCTGGATTGTATGGCTTAAAACTTGACATACTAAAGCCTGCAGAGACGGCCACCAACATTGACCCCTTTTACAAATCATGTAAGGTCCCGATTATAACGACATTCCATTCTGCATACCCGTTCAGACAGTGGATGAGTCTTCCCATCCCAATTTATGAGAGACCAGAGGATGGTTACCTGTCGAGAAGAACAAAACGTCTCATCAGCTATTGGACAAGGCTAATTAATTATCGTTCCTTTCACAGGTTGAACAAGGAGAAGCTTGAACAGAGCGCTGCTGGTATAGCATTTTCAGGATTCATGTCAAGGACATTAGGACAAAAGGGATGCCATGTGTTCTATCATGGTGCTGAGAGGCTAAAGTCTGCATCAGTGCAAAGCAAGAGTGATTTAAGAAAGTTATTTTCGATACCAGATCATGGCCGTATCGCTCTAGCCCTGGGATATGCGACGGCAACTAAAGGGTGGGATGTGATAGAGAAAATGGATATCCCTGATCCCTGGACAATTGTTATTAATGCTTCCAAGAATGGGTATAGCAAAGAGGAATACCATATAGATACTAAAAAGAAGAATTTGATCAATTTACATATGGATTTTCTTAATGAAGAACAGCTCTGTGCGTTATTCTCATGTGCGGATGCAGTCATTTTGCCATATAAGGTTAGCTCGGGTTCAGGTATCATGTTCGATGCATTATCCTATGGTCTACCCTTTATCGCTACTCGCCTAGGATTCTTTGTTGAGTTTGCTTCTCGGGGCCTAGGCATTTCGGTTAGACGTAACCCTTCAGCCTTTTCAAAGGCACTCGTACACCTCGAAAGAAATTATGATAGATATGCTGAAACTGTTGAGGACTTCAAAAAGGAAATAGCATGGCCAGAGGTAGCGAAGCGACATGCTGAATTGTATCGTAGGATTGCAAAAAGAGATGAACTACAAGCAGTTGTTTATCCCCTGAAGGTTGAAAGCAAAAGAGCCAGTTAAAATTAATATGTCAGCAGATTTTTTTGCTAGTACCTATTAAATTTGTTTGGGAGAGCCCCAGTTAAAGTTCCTTGTTAAAGTGTCCATCTTGAAGGTACTTTCGACTATGTGATCTGGATATTTTTTGATATTAATCTCCTCATCTTTATGTTCGTCTTCAATCCTAATTTATTGGTTAAAAAAAATGCTCTACAGATCTTACGATTTAGATTTCTAGCGAGTTTTGTTTTGTAACCATAATTATGTCGAGGGGCTAAGGAATGCGGATAGGATCATATCATGTTGGAACTTCGAATTATGTTACTATCTAGATGCGGTTAGACTACACTTAGGTAGTACCTTAAATATCTCAGTCACTACATAAAGAAAGAAGACAATTGAAATTCAATTTTTCATCTTTCTTTAGTAAGAAACAAAAAAACGCTGAATATGATTGTAAATTGTGTAGCGACAAGTTCCAAACAGATCAAGAGTTAGTCAAGCACAACGAAATAGTACATCAAAAATAGGAAAACTGATGGGGCTCCGGGTTTCGCACGTTAAAATTCAGGCAGTCAACGATGTCAGAACAGCCGACAAAAAATTTCCTCTTCAGTAACAACACAATCAAGAACTAAGTCAGCACTTTTACTGCCGGATGAAGGCCCTTGAAAATGGTTCCAAGTGAATATAGTTGACCAGCATCATTGAATGATATCTTCCAAGTTGATCTCTAACCCTTTTACTTGAACTAGATCAACTCGCGCAATGGGCAGCAGTATCGCTGCGTGCACTGACTCCCTTGGTCGATCTTCGCAGATGAATTCCTATTTTGTCCTGCAATCCTTGTTCGTGTGCTCTTTACACCGAAAATCGTGCCACCAGCTTCCATTAACAAAGACTTGTAAGTGGATAACTCCCTCATTATTTGTTACTACTCTTTGATGTCCATTCTTAGGATTTGATGGACCTTCCCATGATCGTGATTGAAAATATCCCATTATTATTACTTAGCAACCATTGCTTAAGAAGCCTTGCTTCTTGCTCCTACTGAGACTATCGTTATAAAGTGTTGGCAAGGGTGTTGATCACTGATGAGAGTGGACATTACCATGTTTAAAAAAAGAGACGTCTAACGATATGATGTTCATCGGTGAAATGGCATGCGACAAATTAGGGTGTATCTTTGAGGGTGAGTAAGTCAAGCCAACAAAGGTGGAGCTATCAGTACCGTTTCGCTAGACCCTCATGAAAGTCAGCATTGAGTCTCTCTTTTAATTTCATGATTCGCGGTTTCAGCCTTAGTCTAGTTCCACAACAAGGGCAGTGTAAGCCATTCCAGTTAATAAACATACAACAGATCTGGCATCTCTTTTGTCCTTGGACGTATCTGCCTGTCTCTGTCCCATGAGGTCGTAGCGCTCTATGACTAACGCAGATGCCTTTGCAGACCACTAATCCAACCTTTGGCATATCCTCATATAAGTGGTGATCTACATTTTATAGGATTGTTTAAAGATATAACGAAGGGAAAAGTTAGATTAGCCGCTGGAATTGTGTCATTTGATGATGAAAGAGGATTACGACGATGCTTGAAATCAATTCATGATCATGTTGATCTGATGATTGTCATAGATGGAAAATTTAGGTATTTTGAGGACGATCATGATATTAGCATTGATAATTCAAGAGAGGTTGTAGAATCATTTTCCAATTCCGTATATTGCTGCTGGCCCAACCTCACAGAGATCGACAAAAGAAACAAATATCTTGAATTTGCAGGCGAAATGAACGTCGAATTCCTTCTTGTCATTGACTCGGACGAGTTCGCAGTCATAGACAAAGAGGAGTTTCTGTATAATCTGGAAAAATTAAGAAATCTAAAGATGACTAATGGGTCCCAAGATGGCGGCGGCAACACTGATGTTCATGGAATCAAGATTTTTGAGAAACATATCGAAAAACCAAATTACATTAGAGAAAGGTACATAGAAAGGCTATTCTACAAACCAGGAAAGTTAAGATACCAGTCCATCCATTGTAACTTGGTGGATATTGATAATCCATCAAGAAATTTTACAACTGGAAAATATTCTTCTGAGATTCATGGTATAACATTATACAACGATGATAATCTAAGGACTAGTAACTATTTAAAAAGAAGTATACAATATCAAAGCCTACTTCTTGAGGGTGAACGTGCAGCGCGTAAAAAGATATTCAACTAGAGAGGATCGAGATAATAACATCAGGTCTATCAAAACAAATTCACATGAGATAAAATATCATCACTAATTTATTATTAACCCAAAAATGAATACAAATTAAATTAGCATTTACAGATACTAGAGCGAGTATGCATAAATGAGTGAATAAACATGGTTGGAAGCAATTTTTTTCTCTTGATAAGAGAGCCCATGTTACGACTTTGAACTCGATCAATGACCTTTCATAATACGGAGAACGGCTAAACCGACAACTGAAGCAAGTTTGGGCAGAAGATACTACTACTACTACTACTACAGATAATGCCTAAATGTTCCATACTGAAGCCTTGAAAGCAGCTATATACACCCTCAATATATTCCCACCACCTTTACCGCCAATATTTCTAGAGAGATGTTATTATCTGTTCATAACTATGATCAAAAATTTCTATAATATTGCCAAATGGATCTTCACAGAATGCAATTTTATACCCTTGCTCAGGAACAATTTCCCAAATCTTAGTTCGTTGTTTCCCCCCACTTTCAGTGATCCTTTTGCAAAGATCTTCAATATTAGGATCAGTTATGCAAATGTGAATAATCCCTGATTCCCAATACTCAAAATTATCTGTTCGCCTTTCCGCCTTCGGTTGAACGTATTCGATGATTTCAAAGCCAATTTGATTAGCGGTACTTAGCCAAGCCATCCGCATTTTTTTGATTTTAGGGCCGTGAATGTCTTTGATTGCTTTGCCTTTTAGTGAATCATCGGCCACAATTTCAACTGCTTGCTTTACTGCAGTAAATCCCAATACTTCCATATACCATTTCACAGCTTCATCTAAGTTAGGTACACTGATTGCAATATGATTGATTATTTTTGGATACACTCTTGACAAAGATGCACTATCACTCATTTACAGATTCCGCAATATCATTACTTAATATCATTTCTGCAAATAATTGTGCGATGGAGGATTAGAGGAGAGTCATGACATTGCATCTTCCCATGAAGTATGAAGCAAAATAAGTCTATTTTAGAGGTGAATTCAAAATTACAGTACCGCACTGCGACCGCCTAACTGTACTTAGACTTGTACATCCTTGACGCAGAGATTTTATCTAATTGAACTCTTCAAGAATAAAAATTGGAGGCAGAGTAGTTTGTCGATTGTATGAATAGTGGCTTTGGAAATTCTATTAAATCAAATAGCTTACAAAAAAAAGTTTAGATTGGCAATATGTTCCTAGCGTTGAGTTGAGGACAGTGCTTCGGTATTCTCGTCACCTTGAATTTGAGAGTTAATGTTTGAACAGTAGGTTGCTGTGTCTATGAGATTTTCGTAACCTGAAGATAATTGCTTAACATCACCGGCCTCTGTATTTCCACAATTATTTTCTGAGCTACTATAATGGGTACTCTTGGAATACTCTGCACTAATTGAAGGTGGTATGCCTATTGTGTACGCTAATATTGCTGTGACGGCTACGCCCAAAATGATCCAGTTTTTTACTATCATTATTGCTTTCTTCAAAGAAAAAACATACTACAGTTTATCTACATTAGATCGCTTATTGCAATCAAATATATCTCTATGATTCTACTGATAAATGTTTTTTATGAATTTCACCACTGCTATAACTTGCCCAATCGGCCTTCACTACCTTGTTTTTATTTTTCCACTCAAGGTAGCTAAGTCCACTGCACTGTATAACCAAAAGTTCTCAATCTTAAATAGAGAATATTAACAACCGCCTGGGTTTTCCATTTCCTTCAAATTCGTCACCGTTTATTGTAACAGTGAACGCATTGGAACCAAAGTTGTTCTCTACAATAGTATCTAACTCTTACTTGTATGAACCACTAACAACAGCCTTCAAGCAGGTTGTTGGGCATTCAAGCATTAATTCTCTAACGCCGCTGAAAGGTTCTGGAATTTTCTTCAACTGCATAAAGATTTCCTTTTTCCTCATGCTTATCTTTTCCGCAAGAGTGCTTAGATTTATCACTCCCTTGCGGATCTCATTTGCTTCAAGATCAAGTATTTTTCGAGCCATTTCCATCACAAGCATTCCTTCCAGCAAGGAAGACGTTCTCTCTTTCAGATCAATCTCTGCAATCTCCGCAACTGCTGTCCTCATTGCTTGAAGATAGGAGGGCAGAGTGTCCACCAGAACAGCGTCCATATCGAAAATAATAGCCTTCATGACGCCAAGAGCCAGACAACACGGCCATGCTATATGTGGGTTTATGTGCATTGATTACACGGATTATAGACTTTATAATTAGATTGACTCTCGGCATCTGTTTAATTATGCAACGTCATGGCTGCACAAAAAATATGGGTAAATTAATGCTCTCGTCGCTCCTCAACCATCGAAGACATAGGCTCGTGTTCACACTATGACTTAAATAACAATATCGCTGATAATGCTGCTGCCGTTCTTCCCCAAAGTCCCTTCAATTGTATAAGCAGTATATTATTGAAACTGATGCGCAAACAATCCAGTATCCACCTCATTTAGCAACGATAATAAATATGGAGCAGAAAAAAATGAAGGGTAGCCAGATGATAACGCCGATCTCGATGATAGCAGGAATTGTCTTATTTTCCTTTGTAATTTTATTTTCTTTGATCTATGAACAAACACCTATCGCTTATTCTAGCGAATATCACGATACACCGTGGATGCAAATGCAAGTGCAGATGACCCAGAAGAATCAAAGCGTTGGCTCAAACTTTGCTGCCGGAAATGACTCCTCCTTGTCAGTCCCGCCATTGACAACAACTTCTGGAAGCGTACTAAATGAGATCTTCAAACAGACCCAGGACTCTGTAGTACAGATAACTAGGACAGTGCCACAAACCGGCATATCCGTAGACCCGTCACAGGAAAATAGAACCGCGTTAGGGTCTGGTTTTTTATTTGATAACCAGGGACACATTATCACTAACAATCATGTGGTCGGTGATGGCAAGATTGTTGATGTTACATTTACAAATGGAGACAGACTGAGAGCAAATGTAACAGCCGTAGATCCCTATATTGACATCGCAGTTCTAAAAATCATCGAAACTCAGAATAACACGATTGACCAATCACAGCTAAGGCCGCTTCCAACAGGAAATTCTTCAGCGCTAACTGTAGGCGACCAAGTAATCGCCATTGGCAATCCTTATGGCCTTGCTGGCACTATGACAACAGGAATAGTAAGCCAAGTTGGCAGATTAGTCCCAGCTCCTGATGTTCAGTTTTCAGTTCCCGACGTTATCCAAACCGATGCTGCTATAAACCCCGGTAATTCTGGTGGTCCTCTGCTAAATACGCAAGGTGAGGTAGTGGGGGTGAACTTTGCGGCAGTGCAGCAAGGGTTAGGTTTTGCGATACCTATGAATCTAATTCAAGATATAGTGCCAAGGTTAGTCGACAAAGGCAACTACACTCATCCGTATCTAGGATTCACTGGAACCACTCTTACGTCAGAATTAGCAGCAAATATAGAAAACGTTACCCAGGACGTGAAAGGAGTAGTTGTAAATACGCTGGTAAGGGGAGGACCTGCTGATGACGCGGGATTGCACGGAACTACAACAGATCAGTATGGTAGGAAGCATGGCGGGGATATAATTACAGGGATTAACGGAGAGAAGATTACTCAATTTGAACAGCTGGTATCATTTCTAGAAGGGAAGACCATGCCGGGGGATAAAATAGTACTGAAAGTTCTGAGAAACGGAACAGAGCTTGGGCTAAATACAGTGATGGGAGAAAGACCACCACCCTCCGCTCTTCCTAATAGTAGCTAAGTTCCGGTTAGTGCATCCTCTGTAGGGTTATGTTACACGATGATGAATGGATGATTGTATACCCTATTTGAGGAACTTGAATCGTTGCTGTCATCACTCAGTAAATTAGTTTGTGGAAGAAGGTTCCACTGACTCTTGGAAGCTGAAACAATGATGCGAGATGTTTATATTTTACTTATCTTGCAAATAAAACATATGGCTTCAAATCAAGTCCTTTCTTGCGTAATTATTCTGGTATGCATGTTTGCTTTGGCAATGCTTACCACCAGCAGCACCTTAAACGCAACTCAAACAACAACAACAGCAGCAACAACTAAAACAATCAAGATAGCAGCAGGAGGAGGAAATGTGTCTGCCCCGTGGACCCTGTTCGTTCCTCAGAAGGTAACGATTAATGCTGGAGATAGCGTCATGTGGTATAATCCAACGGTAGGGGCGGCAGAACCACACACCGTTACTTTCGCTTTAGATAACAGTACTCTTGCGGGTGTGGCTTCTCCACTCGCTGTTTCAAACATGACAGAGTTCGATGCTATCCCTGCCGGATCTAACAATGAGCCGCTCTTGATCCCAAGCGAAAGTGGAACAAATACTCTCTTAGGAATTAATGCGAGAACATATAATCCAGTTACGATCGATTCACGGGATAGAGTTCAGTTTATGAACCCAAATGCAAACTATCCCATTTCTGGAGATGAGAAGTATGTCAATTCCGGGTGGTTCCTCCCTGAAGGGTTGGAAAAGCAATATCCTGGTACTGGTAATACGTTTATGGCAACTTTTGAGGACCCAGGAACATATGATTACTTGTGTATCCTGCATCCATGGATGGTAGGTACTATAGAAGTAGTGCAATAGTACAGGTACTCTCTTACTCCTACTCCTTTTTTGTGGCAACTACAAAACGAATTAATTATCAAGTTGGATATTCATATTGAGAATCGACGCGAAGATCGATTTGGGTTTTTAGAAACGTAATGTCATCCTGTTGAAATAATGAATATTTTATATTGGAACCAGGATATGAGACTGAGAATTGTTCTCACAGCAGCAGATCACTGAATATATCAAACGAATGGTCTTATTTATTTAAAATATGGTTAACACCGGAAACTAGAAATGGTGGAGTTTATAATAGCATGATAATCGGAGTTTGAAATATTGCCCTTGGCAAGCCCAATTAGTTTTTCAAAGAATATTAATTGCTTGGATTATTGAAGAGATCCATGGTTCAAAATTCAATTAATATTAACAGCATAGATTTATCCGAAGTTCGCGCAAGGGTGGCAAAAACCCTTACGGATGGTCTCCAACTAGATATGTCAACTCAAGATTGTGCAAAGTTATTGAGACGACAAGTTAATACCAAAACCAATCTTGTCATAATGTTTGTAGATATAAACAACTCTACAGAATTTAGCTTATCCCTGGAAGATCGCAAATTCGCTTTAATGGTCCAAGTCTTTGCTCAAGAGATAAGCAATATAGTATTTGGATATGATGGCTATGTATTCAAGTATGAAGGTGATGCTGTTATTATTTTATTTCCAGCGATGTACGATGAAGCGCTAGCATGCAGAAATGCACTAAACTGTTCAATGGCGATACTAGAAATTGTGACTCAAGTGATCAATCCCGCATTCAAATCAGCTGACTTACCAGAGATTACAGTCAAAATTGGATTAGCTTCTGGACAGACC
>JBOGPP010000156.1:0-5291 GCA_050748485.1 Nitrososphaeraceae archaeon
ATGAATCAACTCCAGTAACCTCTGATATCAATACAGCTCAAAAGAAAGTATAGTACAGCTTAGCTTTATCGATCAAACACAGTTTGCCTATAACTCAATTAAACTCTACTTTTCGGATGGGTTCTTAGTACTCTTTTTGAACCTATTTTATGGAGAAACACTAAATGGCCAGAAGTAGGTGGAAGAGGCAGATTCACCATATCTAAAAATTTGGATCAGCACTTACAATTAAATACGCTAACATGAATAAATGTACCGAGTATCTTTGACATGCCTAAAGTAGGAATGAAGACAACCTTAGTACTTCATCGGCGTAGAACAATGTATGCACTTACTTCAATTCTTCTTCTAAATTCCATTGTTGTTTCTTATGCATTGATGCGGCCGCAGACTGTCAATGCTGATGGTTTATTCCAGGAACAGCTCTCAGCTTCTTTTGGAGAACGAACTGCAGATCTAATCATAAAAATGACGCCCCCGGTAGTTACAACTGAAACACTACAAAACCAAAGCCAAGAACCAATCATTCAGTTTAAGCTTTATGATCCTACAACAAAAGAGGGATTCAAGCATGTAACCTATTATATAACAATTGAGAAAGATGGAAAAAAGCTTCTTTCTGACTGGTTTCATGATCATAAAGGAGATTTGAAGATAGAGATGAAACCAAGTAGTGCAGAAAATGTAGCTGTTTATGGAGAACCTGATCCTATTCTGCAAGCGTTCACAGGAACAGAAAGAAGCCCTGTAATCGCAACAGGTCCTATATTTTCGGAGGGTGGGTTATATCACTTCATAGTAAGAGTAACGACAATAGACTATGATAGATCCTTTATTCCGGATGAAAAGCAGCCAGAATATGATGGATGGTTAAGTGTGGGGGCTGTAGAAAATCAAACGCTATCATTTGGTGGCGGGGGCGAGAGTAGGCCAGTTCCAATACAGATTGTTTCCTATTATGATGAACTAAAGAATTTCCAGTTTGATCCAACTACAAAGGAGATGCAATTTACTATGCCATTTGATTGGAACATAACAAGATTGGAGCAGAACAAGATAATGGTACATCAAGAAATCCTTATTCCTAAACCATCTGAGCTTACAGCTAAGTCTTATGTTGGAACCATAAATGGCATAGATGTTACAGAAAATCTGATGATAGATCCCACCAATAGTACGAAGGATGTAGTTCATTTTATGATATCAAAACCAGTCATTATGCAGATTGCAGAACAGGTTAATACAAATGGACAAGCAGCAGATGGATTGATGAAGTTTACATTTAAGCCTACAGTATGACTAGATACACTTTTAGATATATAGAAAAATAATATCTTTATTTAGTGCAGTCTATACTAATGGGTTCAGTCCAGTCGGTAATCATGCAACAATAAAATTTTGAGAATGTTATCAGAGTGGATAACCATCAATATATATTAATAATATTGCCGAATAAAGGTCAATAATTATGAACCTAAGAAGCAATTCATTATTCTACGCGGCTGCTGCTACTACGGCAATACCTGGGATATTACACCTCATATTCGCGTCAAATGTAATTGGATCTAATATCCTCAGTGGAACATTTTTCATTATTGCAGGAGTAGTGCAGATTTTCTGGGCTTTACCTATGATAAGAAGATGGGGCAAAATATGGTACTATATTGGAATTGCAGGTACCGTGATACTGATAATATTATGGACGGTAACTAGAGCACCAAATCCGATCACAGAAGGTAGGGCACTTCCTATTAGTGAAATAGGCATTGCAATAGAAGTCTTTCAAATCGCATACATTGCAATTACAGTAATAATCCTAGTTAAGGAAAGAGATGAAAAAAGCGCATAAATAATTAAAGAAAAGCGCTAAAATTGTCATATACTTTTTCCTTGCCAACACAACTCGGCAGCCAGAGCTACTGCTAATAAATTCCTACAAGGAATCGTTCAATAACCACAAAAATCTTCAATATTCCCTTTACATACAATTCACATCTATCGCCTATTGAAGAGTTATTTCGTTTCAATTATTAGGATTCTATATAGTAGATGCAAACCAGTATATAGCATTACTATGTGGCAGTAATAAAATTGTGTTAAGCAATATGGACCCGCATCTGCTTAACGAATCTAGAGAACTTTCAATAAATGATGCAAAGTCTGTAACTAGATTTATGAACTTCAATATTGCAAAAAATCTGTTTGACGTGCCCTATCCGTATATTATGAAAAATGCGCTAGACTTCATCAAGTCTTCTCATAGCGATTTTAACTCTTTTAATGCAATACATTTTGCAATAGAATACAAGTCAGTTAACGGTTCTCTGCCGTTTGTAGGAGTTATAGGCCTCAAAGGTATTGATCTAGTCAATAAAAAGGCAAGTCTAAGATACTGGATTGGAGAAGAATACTGGGATAAAGGGATAGCTACCGTAGCTGTACAACTCGTTATTTCCGATGTATTTTCTGAATTAGGACTTGAAGGAAATCTATTCTTATGTCCTTCTTGAAAATAAGCCCTCGATTAGAGCTTTAGAAAAAAATGGGATGAACCAGAGAGGAGAAGTAAATGAATACCATCGTGTATCGGGAATGTATCGAACTTCACTTAAATAGATGATACGAGGCTGTTATAAATCTAATTATTCAGTCCTCGGAACTATCATTTTTTATTCGTTGTGTATCATATACATACAGAAAGTAATGGATTTCGATGAGGTAATTAAGAAAAGAAAGATGATAAGAGAATATCAACATGACAGACAGATTCCAACTGATATTATAAACAAACTCCTCAGAAATGCACACAGATCACCTAGTGCTGGACATACCCAAGTACAAGAGTTTATCGTAGTAATAGATCCTATTACAAAAAGGAAATTATGTCAAGCATCGCTAGGACAAAGCCAGGTCGAGGATGCCTCAGTTTTAATAATAGTGTGTTCAAACACGTCAAGGTCTGTTGATAGATATAGAAAAAGAGGTATCGAATTCTATAGTATTATCGATGGTGCATTTGCTTCTATGATTATACTGTTGAGTGCAGTTAACGAAGGTATTGGAGCTAGTTTCGTTGGAGCATTTGAAGATAATGAAGTTAGAAAAATTCTGAGATTGCCAGTACAAGTTAAGCCAATAGGCATAATTGCATTAGGATTTCCAGCTGAAAAGCCAGAAAGATTTGAAAGGATAGAGTTGAGTAATCTTGTTCATTATGAAAGGTATGATAGAACAAAACAAGTAGCAATCTGATGTACTAGACATTCAACAAATTAGAATTTAGTTGGCAGATACCTTCTATGCAGTTAGTATGGCTGATTATATTCGATCTAGAAAGCTTCTGCTTTCAATTCAATATCTATTATTGAAGACTACCATTTGGGTTATCATTGTAAATCCTGAGCTCTATGTTATATTAAGATAAATAGCATAAAGACGAAGTAAAAAGGTGTATGTTAGAGGAAAGAGATGAAGGATTCACATTGACTGCAGAGATGGTAAAACAACCGGGAGAAAGAGAAGATGGACCTACCTCAATTGATGTGACAGATGAACAGCCTGGAACTATCGAAGCACCTCCAGCAGAATACGAAGTGCAAGAACAGAACAAGCAAATAGAGCAGGTACAAGAGGAATCCAAAATTAGCAGAAGGAAACAGAAGAGGCGAATAACTTCTTACTTGTCAAACATATCAAAACAAGTAGGGAAGCAAGGAAATCAGATTAATAAAATGACATCAATGATTCAATCCTTGCAGAGGCAGAAGCAGAGCAAGCCGACAGCAGGCGTAGGAGTAGGCCAGTCACAATTACAATCTGTAAAACAGGTTCAATCTCAAATCAGTCAGCTTCAAAAACAAGTGGCACTAATTCAAAAGGATATCCATAGGATTAGAACAGCACCTGGCACAAAGGCAAGAACTAGAAAACGGCCGTTCGCTATTAGCATCATGCCTAAATCTAAAAAGAGCAAGTCACCTAAGAGTATCAAAGTCAAAAGAAGCAGAAGGATCAGGTGATAGCAAGATAACAAAGGAGCACTGTACAAAAGGTTAGTTGATATAATCGGGTTTGCGGCAATCTAAGCTAAAGAGTTAAGAATGAAATGCTTAAACCATTATTCTCAGTTTCGTCCTGCACTTTCAAATCCTATCTGTCAGCGTTGTTGGTATTGTTACTATAGTAGGGATTTTTTCTGTTTTCATCATGAGTGGTAGAGGCATATCCATCACTTTTTTCAAATCCAATTACAGTTTTAGATAATGAACGTTAGAGATTGAAATAGTATAAGTTAATCATAATTTATAGGCCTATGTTGGGTTTAACTCTTGATGTTTTGTTATTTCCAATATCATATCTTTGTTGCCGAAGATATTTCAAAGTTAATTTATAAACTAATTCGTCATGGCAGGCCATATCTAATACTCGAGCCCATGAAACCTCACCGTTTTCTAATAGTTCTTCTGATAGTACTTGAGTATTTTCTAGGGCTTCTTCCCTACACTGCTCCATGGTCTTTCCATTTTTATAGGCACGAACACGGCTATCACAACTATTAACATTATTAGTTTTCTCCATAGGTATACAACTAACATTGGAAGGAATCACTAATAATAATATATATTCAAAAACAGTACTCTTAATGCTTCATTCTAATATCTTCACTGATATTCTTCTTTTTTCTGAGGATCGTATAATAATTTTTTGTATAACGCACATATCAGATGTTTCACTGGTCGACTCGCTGCCAGATTCTCAGGTAACCATTAATTCAAAAACACGAAAAATGCATCTAATTATCTATTTATCAATAATATCGTCTACCGAAAGTTCTTGATTACTACTGAAATCCTCACACATTTGTTCCAAGGAGATAGTAAATCCTACGTGAGAACAATCATCGAGGTTGCAATATCTACAAAATGGAACGCCTTCATTAATTTCAACATCTACTTCAGATTCCAAATTCTTATCATACAATGTTGTACGCCTATTCTTAATGGATCTCCTTAAAATGATGGGTACATTCAAAGAATCGTTGTTATGTTGGTGTTGCTTATCTACTGAATTCAACCATCACATAAATGTAGTAGTTCCATTCTCTAACGTACCAATCTTTCTTGCTGCATGAGCCTTTCTAGAGCTACTATCACTGGTATCGTCAGCACGGTTATTATCATCGTCCTTTTCAGAATCATTGCCGTAGCTTTTCTCGTCACCAGAATCATCCCTGCCTTTACTCTCTCTCATAGTGGTGCCTTCTTTTCCTTGGCTAAATTATTACTATCAAA
>JBOGPP010000157.1:0-2328 GCA_050748485.1 Nitrososphaeraceae archaeon
ATACTGGCGATAGTATATAACACTAGTAACTGGTGATATCGTTAGCAAGGAAAGAACTGTCTTTGGAAAATCTTGACGGAACAGGTTTAATCAGGATAATATGATCGATCCAAGCCAAATAGATGTCTAAGTCCTGTCATAACATTCTGAATAATTCATCTATAGAGTCACGTTAAATCTGTTTTGAGATACTTTGTGACCTCCTGAAAGATCATCAAACATTTTAAAAGATGTTTAGATTGTTACCAGAATTCATATTATCTAGCCAATGCGAACTAATTGAATGCTGTTTTGTAATTGCGTAGACAGATAAGACTAGAACATGTAATTTCCTTTGGAGATGCGATCTTTGCGTTCTCGATAACCTTTATGGCTATTTCAATCCAGATTCCAAATCTCCCAGATGACCTTACCCAAACACAGCTTTTTGATAGGTTAATGGAGTTACGAACGCATTTTGAGACTTATGCAATTAGCTTTTTTATCATAGGAATTTACTGGATTGCATACCATCAAGTTTTAGGTCGTATAACGCGATGCCATGGACAATGATCTGGTTAAACCTCTATTTTTTGTTCTTTATTACTCAAATATCCTTTGCAGTAGACCTTCAAGTTGATTATGGGTTTTATCCAATCGTTTTTTCGATTTATACTCTGATCCCTATTTTTGCTGGGTCAATGTTGGCCGTGATTTGGTTTCACGCAAAAAAGAATGAATTAATCGATAATACTCTCACCGCTTATGCAATTCAGAATATTACACTACAATCCATTCTTACTCCAATAGTGATTGCAGGCTCGATTTTGATTTCGATTATTAACGTTCAAACCGCTTATTACTTTTGGGTGACCATAATACCCGCCAAAATGATCATAAATAAGAAATATCTCTATTAGGCACTCTGGTGCCTAAAGGTTTATTTCCGGTACAATATTTGCATGTTTAATATCATGAGTACCTAGCTGCGTTTAGTAATTAGGAACTAATCCAATCCATTCATTTCTCGATTCGTAACCTTATCTGTGGTATCTCACAATCATCTTAAATAGCAATTTGGTTTGAGAGTGCGTAACTAAAGAGAAGGCGTTCAGGGTTAGTACCATGATCGAAACCAAATATTGTTTTATAGAACCAATAAATAAGATGTAGAAAGGACCAATGTTAGCGGGTACAATCCTTCCATTCGTGAGCCTAATTACTCAAAACCTCGATATCTTGGACCTGACGAGTAAGCTAGGTTTTAGTTCGACGGCTCTTCAGTATGGTTCCGTCATAAGCCAAATTAGTCCTTCAAGTATCCTCGATTGGATTTTGACATTTGCTGATATAGCAGGTGTTGCCGCAATTGGTCTCGTTGTAGCAGTAGTATATTTCCAGAGCAGACCGAGAAAATTTGCTGGGTTAATAGAGATCTTCAAGTTACTTAACGGTAAAGAGCAACGTGAAGCTAGAGCAATGCTGTTTGAAGCATATCGAAAATACAAGGTGACCGGCAATGATTCCATTTTTGATGATGAATTCTATAAGGAGTACGTGAATAGGACTATCTCTGATTTTAATGAAGTAGGTGCTCTCGTGAAAAAGGGTCTCGTCTCAACGAACTTGTTTCTTGATGTCTATTGGAACATTACACTCAGATCTTGGAATGCTTCAAGAATGATCATCCAAAAACGAAGAACTTCCAGAAATTATTATGAATACATGATAAATTTCGAGGTGCTTGCAAGCGATGCTGAGAAGTATAAAAATAAGCGTTTCCCTAGCGCTTCGGTAGAACCTTTCTGATCTGTCGTAAGAAAATGCTTTTATTTACTAGGCGTGAGATGCATAAGTTGCTTAATTAACCAAATCCCATTGTAATGTATCTCAGGCTTATCGCCTTTTGAGAAATTTAACCATGTGAATGCGCTATTCTTTTAGATTCAGATGTATCATTCGTGGCAAAAATATCGTCATGATGGGGGACAAAAATCAAACAGGGTTTTAGAATGTCCCTTGATAATTGCATTGGTGCCCCACGGTGGACTTTTGCTTGGACTCCAAATAAACAGGGCCAAAACGCATCTCTACGTAACCACGAATTTCTGAATGGTTGAATTCCTAATATCCGTATATCAATTTATAGAAAAAGTCATGACATAGAAAAGTCAAAAAAAGATGAGAACTGACCTTAGATTAGTCGGTGGACTAAATTACCTACCTATACACAGACCACTTGGATTACTTGTCTCACAACTGTTGTCCACATACTGATTTGCGTTGATGTTTGTTGGTAGTCCGTTTGCATTGTTAAGGTCAATGACATTCTCAAGTACGTTATTGGCT
>JBOGPP010000158.1:0-6918 GCA_050748485.1 Nitrososphaeraceae archaeon
AGAATACCTTCTAAAAGATCTGCTGTGTTCAATGGAAATGCTTGTAACGAGGAGGGAAATATATTCTTTAGTTAACCAAGTTAACTAGCAGGTAGCCTTCGATAACCTTAAAAGAAGCACTTTTAATAAGTCTATAAAAATTGTAGCCGTTCTTTATTCAGGGGGAGAGATAGCTAAAAGAGCCCCGACTCTATTAGGTTCTGCTGAAAACGCTCTCGGACTAAGGGAATTTCTTGCAGGATAGGGACATGATTTTGTCGTATTAACCGATAAAGAGGCAGAATTAGATAAATATCTACCTTCAATTGATGTTATTATAACTACTCCCTTCTGGCTAGCCTATCTGACGAAGGAAAGAATATCGCAAGCACCTAATCTCAACTTGATCCTGACTGCCGGAATAGGTTCAGATCATATAGATTTAGGTGCTGCAGCCTCACGCAAAATAACTGTAGCAGAGATTACAGGTAGTAACGTGGTAAGTGTAGCCGAACAAGTTGTGATGCATATTTTGGCCTTGGTACGAAATTATATTCCAGCTTATAAGCAGGTTCTAGATGGAAGAGGGGATATAGCAGAGATCGCAGCTAAAGCGCATGATTTGGAAGATAAGGTCGTAGGAATTCTTGGGATGGGTAGGATTGGACAAAGAGTTTGCGAACGATTGAAATCATTTAACGTAAAAATGCTATATTACGATCAATTTCCCTTACGTACTGTTGAGGAACATGTGCTTGGTGCCAGATTTGCTTCCAAAGAACAGCTTGTAGAACAATCTGATGTAATTACGATCAATACCCCGTTGACTCCTGAGACGGATGGTATGTTTGATCGTAACCTTATTTTTAGTATGAAAAAGGGTGCGTACCTTGTGAACACAGCTAGAGAGAAGATCGTCGATACTGCCGCACTTGTTGAAGCTTTGGAAGTGGGTCAATTGGCTGGATATGCTGATGATGTTTGGTATCCACAGCCAGCTTCAAAGGATCATCCTTGGCGGCATATGCCCAATCATGCAATGGTACCTCACTATTCCGGAACTACAGTGGAAGCGCAAGCGAGATACTCAAACGGAATCAGGGATTGCCCCTCACGTTTTCTCGAAAATCGCCGCCTTGAGCAGCAGTACCTTATTGTAGACGACGGCAAAGTGGTGAGTAATAGCTACAGCTATGCTTTCAAAACCTAGGTTTTGAATAACGTTAGAGGAGAATAATTTTATTATTTAAAATAGGGCTGCTGGGATGGATTGAGGGAGGGGTTAGAAACCAAAAGGCAGATTTATGTCACTTGTTAGTGAGCTTATGAAGAGATTAAACATCTTACTCCACCTTTTCATGGAACTATCTCACATGCATTACTGAGCTTAAGGCCATAAATGATCTTACCTTAATAATCTATACCAAACTGCAGACCCTAATTTGCATTATTGTCCCTGGGAGCACAATACTCTGAAGGAAAATTAGCAGACAAGATTCAAGGCAAGACAACACAGATCTATAATCTCAGAAGAATTCACTTATATTCAATTTGATTAGAATTTATAACATGAAATTTAGTATTAAAAGTCTTGCGAGTAATATCTGTAATACAAAAATAAACGTTAACTTAAAGACAATCATCAATATGATGGATAAAAGCTGCCCTCTGTGTTATTCATGTTTCTCTAATACGGTAACGCTTAGTTCTGTATTAGGCATTATATTGGTTGTGACCCAGTTAGCCGTAGGGAACTATACCCAGGTTTTTGCTCAGGAATCTAATGAGACAATGTCTTTATATAGAAATCCCGGAGCCAATTTCGAAATCAAATATCCATCTTCGTGGGAGAAGAGGGAGTATCCAGCTGCTGAGAATAGTTCCATTATTGAATTTCTGGGTCCTTCTACAGGGGTTGAGCCTCGTACGCCGTCAGTAAATATATTCATATTTCCATCAGGAAATCAATCAGTAGAACAAGCAGTGAGCGAGGTTGTAGGTGAATTAGAGGATATCCAGGTAAACTCTACAACAATGCAACTCAGCGAGTTAAATGTAACTGCACGTGTGTTGGAGTATATAGTCAGTACTGCACATCAAGAATTTCACAAATTGCAACTGTGGATAGAAAGGCCTGAAAGAACTCACGTAATAACATATACCAATTTGCCCGATAAATTTTCAGCTTATCTTCCACAATTCATGGAAATGATCACGACACTTAAACTACCATAGGCACTTGGTCAGTCAAGCGTTAGTCAGGGTTTCGGTCATTTATCCATATATGATCGAACTTGAACAGATAGGATACCTATTATGAGGATTCCAATTATCTGGATCTGGAATGATTTCGAGTCATAGCATATCCACTGACAAGATGCTGTATTGTAACAAAAAAAAGTCATACGGGCGTCACCCTTGACCAATCTCTTCCTATTTTCAAGCGGATGCTCAAATTTCTAAGTATTAGTCTCTTCTATCTTACAAGTAGTACAGGGCAGTGCGCATAAGCCAAGACTCCTTGACTAACACTACCGAGTAATAACCTTCTCAACCCTGTTTTTCCCTTTGTACCGATCACGATCAAATTAATACTCTGCTTTTTTGAATACTCTATAATATCTGATACTACAGATTTCCCTTCCATTACGACTTCAGTCTCGATCCTGACATTACTGGCCCAAGCATTTTTTTTGATGGCTCTAAACCACTTATCTTCAATCTCCATCCGAGCCAATTCTATCACGCCCTTTACCGGGGTCATAGGGATTTCTGGATCTACTTGATCAATTTCATAATCATATCTTAGTTCTTGTGGTAATATGGTGAGAACTGTCAATCTTGCATCATACCTCTTCGCAACTCCTATAGCGCAATTCGCAGCATGCATTGATTCCTCTGAACCATCGATTGCAACCATGATTTTATCAAATTTCATATACATTTCGGATGGCATGATAAAGAATGTCAAAGTATTAAAGATGCACTAAGGGGAACCTTATTGCATTTACCCTCACATGATCTGGTATAATGACCGTGACTTATTTCCATAAATGCGTGGCGATGCAACGCTTTATTAGTACATTTTGTTTATAACCACCAGCCAGAAATGCAGAAGTAAAAACAGAATATATCCCTGATAACAACTAAAACTAATGATAAGATAATTAACGAATACTTTGATGCAATGCGGACTGAGATTAATCCGAGCATTAACTACACAAGGATTAACAGAAATACGCTAAACAAACTATCACGATTTCATAAAAATAAGCCCTTTATAAAAATGAAAAGAGAGGATATCATAGCGTATCTGAATTCTCTGAGAAAATCAGAAGATGTTGACCCCTTACACAAGTGGATCGGTACTTATAATCTACAAATTGGAAATCTGATTCGCTTCTTCAAGTGGTTATATAATCCAACGAAGGATATAGCAAATCGACCTAAACCTGAGGTTATCAGTAATATTCCAAAATTAAGGAGGAGAGAGCAATCAATCTACAAGCCCACGGATCTCTGGACTTTGGAAGACGACCTGGTATTTTTGAAATGGTGTCCTAACAAAAGAGATCGATGTTATCATGCTATATCCCGAGACTTATCTGCGCGGCCGCATGAAATCTTGAATTTGAAAATTAGGGATGTTATAATAAAAAATGCCGGTAACAAGCAGTATGCAGAAGTTTTAATAAACGGTAAAACTGGTAGTCGGCACTTACCACTAATTGATTCCCTTCCCTACGTAAAAGAATGGTTAGATCATCATCCGCAAAGACATAACAAGAATGCATACCTTATTTGTGCTATGAACAGAAGGAATGTAGGCGATCAACTAACAAGAAATAGCCTGTTACAAATTTACGCTGAGCAGTATAAAGAAAAGTACTTTCCTATGTTACTTAGGAATCCAACAATGTCTAGTGAAGATAAACAGAAAATAAGAGACTTGTTACGAAAACCTTGGAATTTATACATCAGAAGGCATAGCAGTTTAACGCAGAAAAGCAAGTTCTTGAAGGAACACATTTTAAGGCAACATGCAGGTTGGTCACCCCGATCACAAATGCACCTAAAATATCTGCACTATTTCGGCAATGAATCATCAGAATCAATACTTCAAGAGTATGGTATATTGCCAAAAAAACAATCAAGAAACAGACCTGCTAAGACCTAGGCAATGCCCTAATTGTAACGAACCTAATAGACCCGACCAAAAATTTTGTGCTAAATGCAGAATGGTATTAACATATGATGCATATAACGAAACGATTGAAGAAAAACAAGTTAAGGATAAACAAATTGAAGAAATGATAAGCAAACAGGAACAGTTTGAAAAACTAATTCAATCGCTTATTGATTCAGGACAATTAAAACCAACAATACCGAACACAATGTAGATTTTCAAAAAATATCATTCATCATGATTGAGATATAGCTAACAGAGTGTATCTATAGTCTATTGGATTTTTAACCAATGGCCGTATCATCTTCCTCACAAATCTTTCTAATTCTTCTTTTTTAATCGAGCTTAGAAAGAGACTAGGCTCAATGAGTCCCTATCAGAATTTCAGGACAATAACGATATTAACCTAGAAGAAGAGATCACCTCATTGATTGATGAATTGACACAGCAACCAAATTTGGCAAATTATCATCAGAATGAAAATTTTCATTCTCCTCCCCAAGGTGAGTCACCATCTAGGACACTAATTTTTGATACTAAAGATTTGTTTCCTACGAAAGCTCAAACATGAGAAACTGACTTTATTTGATTTTTAATTACTTGGTAAGCTCATCAAGGGAAGAGTCCTCACCACAATTGTGACATGTAGTCACGAATTCTTGCAGACTTTCATTTCCTCCTAAATAGATATGATCTTGTGTTTGGAGATATAGCCCCTTTACAAGTTATTCGGCGTGAATAGGATCGGTTTCTTCTAGTCCATGCGGCTCCGTGCTCATAATGTCCAAAGGTAGATGATTAACTACTATTTCACATTTACAGCCTAGCCGGATGGCGTGATCACTTGGCTTCTTATGGTCATCGAATTTCTTATCCTTCCTTTCCCATATCCATTAATCACTTCATCTCTTATCTCATGCGGAGATAAAAACGTGCATCTGGTAATCACTCGAACTCTATCTGAATATTCTCTATCGGCAAAATTGATCTTAATAGATACAGAAGCACCAAAATATCTTCAATTGGATTCTGCAGGGCATTAAATATCATTGTTAAATATAGGTTTTCCATATCATGGTATACGCATGGAAAAGTGCCTATTTATGATATTTGCTGTTATTGGACTATCAATAGTGATCACAGCTTCGACCGTATCACTACCACCAGTGTACTCTTCATCTGCTCAGGACGCAGATGATGTACAAGAAGAACCTAAAGATGATGACGAACCGGTAGATGATGAACCTGAACCCGTGGATGAACCTGACCCACTTGAGCCGTTAACTGAACCATTAGGCGATGCTGATTCCAATGTTTTAGATGATAGTGGCTTTATTGAGCGGGAGAAAGAATGTCCGAAAGGAGAGTATGATAACGGTGGGAAATGTACTAAGATTCCAGAATGTACTCCTCCAGAAACTTGGAGCGTCATGGAAAACAAATGTAGGATATTCCCGTGGTGGCAAGTCATGAGATAGAGAGAGAATATCTATATCTAACCGTGTTATTGCTATCTATTACTCCTGTATATGGCACTCATTGATGGCCTCGTCATTATTGCTTTCTAACTAGTATGTTATTATCTTCTATCTTTACTTCATACGTTGGAACTGCTTGGCGCGCTGGGGGCTTAGTCGGCTCACCGGTCCTAACATCAAATTTAGAACCATGCCAAGGACATTCAACATCGTATCCTTCAAGTGTACCCTCAGTTAGGGGTCCGCCAACGTGAGTACATACATTTCCTATTGCATAGTAATTTCCTTCGACATTCATAATACAGACTCTCTCACTTGCTAGGTCAATTGCTTTCATTGTAGATGGTTGGATATCTTTTGTTTCAGCAACCTTCACAAAATCTGCACTCAATTCTTACACTTCCCATAACAATAGTTAAGGGGCTAAATGCTATATGTGTTTCCGATTACAACCATATTGAGATTAATCGTAACTCACAGTAATCAAACAAAAGACTATGTGTTTCAAGTTCCTCTTTAAGTTGTCAGATCAGAAAGCATATTTATTAGTTGCATGTATAATTTAGGGGGGACGATGACTTGGAAATGACTTCTCTTTTGCCTGTAAGCGTTACAGGATATAGCAATAGAAAATTTTTGGTCATCATCTCGATTGTGATTTCTGCATTAATAATTGCTATATTGAATACTAAGTTAATGGTAACATGAGACAAACTTGTGCCTATGGTTTGCCTCTTTTTAGAATTGATACCCAATTTCTATCAAATAGCTATCAAATTCTAGTTCAAAAGAATCGTGAATCCTCCAGATTTGCATTAATCCTTATTTTCATAAAATAATCGAGTATGTATTTCCGGTTTTCTGTTAGATAGATTCTAATGTCTTCGCTTACCTCAGGTGCTTCTGCTCCCTGTTCTAGTATTTTAGCGAGTATCCCCCTACCGTTAATGCATGCATGAGTACTTATGCACTACCAAGCCTAGAATAAGCATTAATTAATACGTTAACGAAATATTTATGCATTTAACCAACTTTTGATTGCAGAGGGGGAACTACATAGATGAAGCTGGAAGAATCTTTCCGCCCGGTATAAGAGATTGCTTATCTAGGTACACTACCGATGTTTAGTTTATCAAACGAGTAGGACTACTAGGATGTTATTATGACTTATTATGAGAATAATTAGGTTTATGAGCAATTTCACCAAACTGCATGAACTAGCAATTGTAGCCAATCCGAAAATCCCGCCGTGGATTCTAACTCTGTCTCCTGTCG
>JBOGPP010000159.1:0-11224 GCA_050748485.1 Nitrososphaeraceae archaeon
GCATGTGGTGTATTCAAAGCATTGGTAAAAAAGAAAGTAAGAATAGATATAGCTGCCGGCACATCCATGGGAGCCATTAATGCAGCTATAATTGTCGGAAGTAAAAGTGACCATCCTGAGAACGACCTTGAAGAGTTTTGGCTGGAGATTGCAGAGAGTAATTATAAGATCATTCCCGATATCTATCTGATCGATTACGATAGCCAGAATCAGAGATATACACCAAAACAAATTTCATCTGCTTCAGCCAATGCCGCAATATTTGGAGTTCCAAAGGTGTTTATTCCAAGATGGTTGAAGCTGCAACCTACTGAGCAAGATCTATTGCCAGGTGACGTAGATTACGGACAACGATCGCCGCCGTACTTTGCTGACCCAAGGGGGTGGACTTATCTATACGACCATTCACCACTTGTACGGACACTTGACAAATACATAGATTACAAGAAGCTTAATCTAGCCGCAACAAAAGAAGAGCTACCAGAAGTGCTTCGCCTTATTATAACCTCAGTTGATGTCATGACTTCTAGACCACTTATATTCGATAATACCAAAATGGAAATCAAAGCAAAACATATTCTAGCAAGCTCTGGATATCCTATATACGGATTTCCTTGGATTGAGGTTGAAAAGGGAGTTTATGGATGGGATGGTAGTCTACTTAGTAACACTCCGGTAAGAGAAGTACTTTCTGCATCTCCTCGGAATGACAAAAATATCTTTATCGTAGAAAACTATACCCGAAATATTCACAGACTTCCTTCTAATATGGCAGAAGTTGAAAGTAGAGCTAAGGACATACTCTTTTCTGATAAGAATATAGATAATATCAAAATGTCTAGACTTATTACAAGACAAATTCAGCTGATAGAACGACTTTATGAGGTCTTTGACAAGTTAGCTGACCATTCAAAGCTCGATGGTAACGAGGCAGATAGGATAAAGAAAGAGTACAATACACTTATAGAAAACTATGGCGCAGTTATAAAATCAGTCACAAGAATAGTTAGGACCGAACTTGAATCTCCTTCCATATTACAGAATGCAGATTTTTCTCTCAAAACAATTAAAGAGCTAATAGTGCAAGGTGAGAGAAAGACACTCGAGGAATTGACATATTGTGAAAATATAGGGTATCAGTTCTAACAACACTATTGGTAACAAACAATAGCTTCCGCACTTTTAGTCCTACTACAGCGCTTCCATCTCCTTGAATCTCAGAATCGGTTTTATTACAGTTGCACGGAGCAAGATATCATCAGGAAGTCGGATTAGCAAGAGTCATTTACTCTTTCGGGGCCTATTGTGAATCCATTAACCATTGATACATTTGGTATACTGGAATAACTAACCTAAATAGATTATCAAATAAGTATTAATCATAATAATGGTTACCACAGATTAGGAATAACAATTGTGCAATGAATAAGAAATTGAATAATGACATCAGGGTTAAGAGGCAAGGAATGAAAAACCTTAAAGCTGTTTTTATTACTGCAGGCTTTCTCTTGGTGTTTTTGACTGCGCAATCTGCTATTAATACGCAAGCTCAGCAGTCGATCACTCCAGCAACATTAGGATCACCAAGAACGACCTTGCTCACTACGTTTGACAATGGAACTTCAAAAGTCATATGGGTTAACGGGACTGCTACGCAGTTTCTCGATGGGATGTGCTTATTGTAGATCCTAGTGTATCATCAGTGGTCCCATTACAACCGAGCAGCTTAAGGAATTGCAAAAATCACCACCTGACGAGTTTGGAGTAAGGCACATCAATATGCTTTACAATTACGAAGCAAATATTATGTATTGTATTCTTGAGGCTCCTAGCAAAGAGGCAGTAGAAAAGCACCATTCAAAACTGGGCTACAAGTGTGATTGGATAACAGAAATCAGGATCACAGCTTAAAAATTAAAACATGTGGTGAGGGAGAGAAATACAGAAAGTTCCCCCACCACACACATAATCCATCATGTTCGTATTGATTGACCTTCTGCAAATCTTTGTTATTTCGATTTTATTTAATGGGAGCTTCACACTTTTCAATCACAAAATTCTAACGTAATGTTAGATTCAAATACATTAGAGAATACCAATGACTTGAAGATCGAGCTAAAGGTATACAAGTAATAATTTCAAAAATAAATCATGGCAAGTTAAGGATTTGGTCTTAATGACAAAGGATGGAATGAATCTAAAAAAGGCATTCTGGCTACGGCACTAAGGGAATTAGTTGATGATATGGAGGGTGAAGGTAATTTTATTGGTTTAACCCGGGGACAAAGACCTTATGTCTTAGTTGATGAACCATCCAGGGGAGTCACAATAATGAATACAGCCTATCTAACAAAGGAGTTTCAAACATGATCTAATCAAAAGAGCAAACAAAAAGTATCAAGAAGTAATGCTAGATGAAAATTCAGAAGGATATGTTCTATCGAAAAATATCTGATGACAGTCTGATCACCAATTTTCGGTAGATTTGTCAACAAGACTAGAACACAAACTAATTTTTGCAAAAGTACCAGAGGTACCATTTAAGGAGACCTAAAGTTAATGGGGATGCTCGATGAGTAACTAGAAAAACACATATGTGTTCTTACTTTAGACTAGCATCTATGTGTAGTAATCTAAACTCTTGTTTCCCCTTTCCTGATATTCTAATTCACTGTCGGTTACTATGTCAATGTGGGATTCGAAATGCTCATAACAATAGTAGTTAGTGCACTTCTTACATTTGGTAATGGGTTTGTAATAGCAATTCACAATACCACAAAGCCCTTCTTTCCGAGATCTACAGGTCCATTCATTTATTATCTCTTCTTCAGTTATTTCCATTTTACAATGCCCTATTTTATACCTCCATTAGTAACAAAATAGGATTTATTATTCCTTCAATCTCTGACCACACCATCTCCTCAACTATTCTAGAATGGTATAATTCCACATTTTCGGCCATGCTCAAACAGAGGCTTATCTTTCCCTTGTATAAAATACATTCCTGAACAATGTTATGTCAAATGTAGTAGAGAATATCTGGTGAAGATCTGGCTGTCTACAAATATGTTATCATCTTTCAGGCTTGCTCTCGGCACTATCGTGACAATATAATAACCGTCTATCTCCATTCCCATATTTTCACAACACCATGTCCTTTTCCCTCTATCAAAAACCCCTTCAAGTCTATCCAAGTATGGCAGTTCACTAGAATTGGAAATATGGTCACTTCGAATATGCTTAATTACTGACACTCCCATCGATACTGAATATTGTTCACCACCAGATCTGAGCTAGCATCAAAGGCGTTGGAACTTCCAGCAGGGACAATGCAGAAGCAGACATCGAAGAAACTTCTACATGAGATTAAAGGATTTATTACGGCCTTTGTGAAAACTATAGAGAGAGCAAATCTGACTATGGAGCTTAGCAGGAAAGCGGGCTTTAAAGATCTGGAGATTGGTAACTTTGTGGCTCAGGCAATGAAAGAAGAAGACTATTCTGCAATGAGTGGGGATCCTTTCGAAAGTTTCCTAGATAATAAACTTTGAGGGGATGTCCAACAAGTAGAATATCTATCAAAATAATACTATTTCTTATTTTTGGGCTTAGCCGTTTCTTCTAAATCATCTACTCCTCTTTCATTAACCATAAAACGTATATCAGAATAAGGATGGTAGGGAGAATCGACCATCTTCGCTATTCTATTCTCACCGGATTTTCGGAGGTAGATTCTATATGTAGAAGTATGAGCTACGATGTTCCCACCTGTAGCTTTCGTTGGATCTCCAAAAAACATATCAGGAGACGATTGCACTTGATTAGTAATCACAATAGCTATGTTGAACATTTCCGCCAGCCTTATTAGCTTATGTAGTATGGCATTTAGCCTCTGTTGTCTTTCCGCAAGTGTGCCTCTTCCAAGGTATTCGGCACGATGAAGAGAGATAATACTATCTATTATTACTAATTTAGCGTTAAACTCATTTATGTATCTACCAAGATCCTTGATAATCAATTCCAGATGGGAACTATTATATACTTTACATATTGCAACATTCTTCAAAACTAACATTGGATCAAAACCTCTTGCCCTAGCGATCTGATTTAATCTTTCAGGTCTGAATGTTCCTTCTGTATCGATATAAATTACACCTCCATCAAGACCTCCTTCAGTTATAGTTTGTTTTGCCATAGCACACAAAGTAAAACAAACTTGAGACTTACCTGAACCAAATTCGCCATAAAATTCTGTCAGAGCTTGAGTCTCTATTCCTCCTATCAACAATTCGTCTAAAGATTTAGAACCAGTGGAGCATCTCAATATAGACTTCCTTTTCTCAAGCAGTGATTTAGCGCTCACAAATTCCTTCTCTAATACATGTGACTGTCTCAACAGCCTCTGAGATTCCATGATGTATGTTGCGGCAGTATCTTTAGAACACCCAATGTCTAGTGCTAATTGGTCAGCGCTGGTGACTGCCAACTCCAACACTGAGACGATGCCAGCTTCTTTGAGCTTCTTTGCGGTTGTGGGACCTATACCTTCGATATCTTTCAACTCAAGATCAGCGGCGTCGATAATTGATTCATCCTCATCGATGAATGTAGCGTCTTCATTATCATGGACATGCATATAGGTATCAGGATCATTCTTGATTTTAGGTTTCTCTCTTGCCATTTACACTTGTACTATTACCTGCGTGATATTATATAAAGATAACATAGAGATAAAAAGTAGCGAATTGTGATAAATTGCTGCAGTAACTTGATTTATTTATCTATGACAAAGCAATAGAAATCAGAACAGCTATATCTATTGAGTCTTATCTTAAATCATTTCCTTTTGTGCGTTTCTACGCTCAATTTGATATTCACAGGAGCTTCTAAACATACATAATGAAATTTAGTTATTTGAATATTCAGAAGAGACCTGGGATATCTTCAATTCCTTTTTCAGTTAACATGAAGTAAGCCTCACTTTCTATATGATACGAACTCTTGACGATTCTGGCAATTGTTCTATTTGAACTCAAAGCTAGCATGACGTCATCCCTTACAGACGCTTACTATGATCTTACGGCTTTAATCGACTGGCGACCTATCATTTGTAACGAATATACTCTTTCATTCTGTCATCGATAAGGCGATCCAGATCTTGCAGTTCTCTATTCTTTTCCATAATTTCGAAGTTTATTCGGTTTAGTTCATGTTGACCAATTTCTAAATAGGTTTTATGTCTCTCTACCTCATTCTGTATACCTGTCAGTTCAGACATCATTATTTTTCTTTGCTCTTCTAGATTAGTATTAGCATTTGTAAGATCCCAAAAAGTATTCCGTAAGAAAGGAATTTGTTTTGCGTCCTTAATCAGATCTGCTGCATCTTCTTCTCTTATTCCTGCACTTCTGAGATGTTTGTAGAATTTAATGAAGGATGGTAGTTGATATTTCATATCCTTGTATATCAAAACAAGTTGATATAGATTTTTCAATCTTAAATACCCTAGATACAAGTCCTCTATTTCATCTGAAGTACTTCCAGTAATAACGGCTACCTCAATTGGTGTTTTATCTTCCATAAATAACTTTAGCGCCTCTGTTTCTTTCGAAATTGTAGGTTTGTCATCACTACTGCTTCCGCCTGTTACTTTTCGTATGATATTTCCTATCGGACCAAATGACATATGAACTTCCTTCGCAATCTCACGAATGGTTTTACCTTCTTCATAAAGTTGTACGACTAATTCCTCTTTTTCTGACCTTGTAAGAATCATTCTTAGTCTACATAATCGTATACAATGATACTTTGTTTATAAGATTTAGACTATTTTCACTGTTATTTCCTGTTACATCTTCGTTACTTACTGTTATGTAAATTATTTCTGTTGATTCTAGTTATTATACCTGTTACTTTACCACTTTTCTCCATCTCAGCTGAAGTGTATTTTGAGCTCATTAGGAATTCTAAAAATAGAATCACATTGAGAGTATTAGGTTACTTCTATGGGTGGTTCGATATTCTTAAAGATATGTACAATTTATTGGTAGGTATAGATGAAAGTGAGTGAGTTTGTGCTCCTGTTTTTCTTCCCGCTGCTACTTTCTGCTAACCCTGTTCTAGCATCCAGCAAAGAGGATGAGGGGGAAGAGAATACAACAGAGTTTGAATCATATACAAACTCAGATTATGGTTTCAGTATAGACTATCCTTCTGATTGGCAGGAACAGGAGTCTAATCTTCAAGAATTTGAAGTAGTACACTTCTTGTCCCCAGATGATATACCAGGTGCAATTAACATATTGCAAATGCATTAAACACAGGAAATATCATGCAACTACTCGTGATGACCAAGACGGCAGGTGCGCATAAAGTTCAAGTTGGAACTAGCAAAATACGATTGGAGTTAGTTGATGTGATTAAGTTCGAAAATATTCTTAAAGAAAGAATTGAAGAGCTAAATATAAAATTGAAAGAGTCAAATAGATTCCCACATATGCAGACATAATTCGAGACAGAATTAATGATATTAGGTTTCATGATCGAACAGTATATGATGAGAAGGTGGCACGGCGCCGTTCCCATTCAACAGTGTTCAAGTTTCAACAACATTATATGATAAAAATGATTAAGTCGTTGGCGTAGGTTCAGGATTCACTTCGCCATCATGTATTCAACCAGGTCTGAAAGCACCTTTTAAAATTGACATATTTGGAACTCAAATAATGGGCGGTATTGGCGCAATCAATAATTCCACATTGCAACTCACTTGAGACCTTCAAGTACAACTATTTCAATGACATACATACTTCAACTACTCAGCACGTTAGGACAATTGTAGAAAGCTTACCAATCTCAATACGAGCATGCTCAAATTAAGATGCTAGCCCATCGTCGAGCTGTTATGATCTCAAGAAGATTTTTGGTCTCAAGAGGATGTTTGGTCTCAAGAGGATGAAAATGTCCGCTTCAGAGGCTTCATCATCGAAGTTGCCATTATAGGATCAATCTTTCATTTAACGAAAGATCTGATTCTAGTTCGTAAACTTAAATTACTCCGCAAAATGCTTTGAAATAATGGGATATAATTCAGTTCTTAAAAATTACTTTGAAGTGTCTCACGCCATGAAATGCCTTCGTTCTCTTGGTCTATTTCCACATCATGATAGAGTAAAGTCATGGGATACACTTAAAATGATTGATATAATAAAGCAAGCAGACATAAGCGCGTTTATACTAGATGTGGGATGTAACGGTTCTCCGATTTTGCCTCTGCTGAGGAGACTTGGTTTTATGAACCTATATGGATGTGATTTGCTCCTAGAAGAAGGAATAACCGCTGCAATCGAATTGTATAATACATTTTATATTTCAATTCAAGATCTAGAAAAAACTGAATTTCAAAACAATACATTTGATTTTGTTACGTCATTATCAGTCATCGAACATGGTATTAGTATTCAGAACTATTTCAAAGAAATGAATAGAATAATAAAAAGAGGTGGATTACTTTTGACATCGACAGACTACTGGCCAGATAAAATAGTCAATTTAGTTAATACGGACGTAAATCCTAAAAATTCGCCTGATAATATTTTCAGCAAGAGAGAAATAGAGGAAGACGTAATTAGCATTGCAGAACGGAACGATTTTCATCTTACAGAACCAATAGATTTTACATACGGAGAAAAAGTTATTCATTGGAATGATACATGCCTTGATTACACTTTCATATTCTTTGCACTAAGAAAGAACTAATTAGTACGTAAAAGCCTGTCACGATTACTTGGCAGTGGAACATGACAGTCGTTTGAAAGAATCGTGTGGGCAAAACAGGTTTGTGATGTGCTTTCTTCATCTTTAAAAGCCTATCAGAAATAGCCTCGATCGACTCTATTAATAGAACATTCAGTTTCTCATAGGTTTATTGGGGCTCAAGGTTTGTCCTGGCGCGCATCATCTTTATGCCTCACAAAAGAAAGCTGTGAACATAAAGGGTTCATCAAACAAATCACGGACAGTGACTTCCTTCTCATAATTGCCATCTTCTTAGCAATCAATCGCGTCGCAAGTGGGCGAAGAAATGTTTGGGGATGAAGACAAGGCCATCTGATTTTCTCCAAATCTAGAGCCTCTTCCCTCTTAAGGCTTTCCGATCTTTCATGGCCATCATTCCTCTGCCCTTCTGGCAGTAGTCTGCAATAATCATCGACTGAATCACCGTGGTGCATTGCTGTTATTGGTATTATCATTGTCATTCTCATTGCCGTTGGGGGGACCTATTGGCTCTAACCCACCGATCGGTTCGGGTTCAGATTCTTCCTCTTGACATTCTTCTATTCCTGGAAATTCTCGACAAACTCTTTAACGTCACATGTTGGAAAACTTGGATTCGTGATAAAGCCCTCATCACTTGGTGTAGAATCTGGGATACACTTCCCGCTTTCATCATCTACATGCGAATGATGCCCTCAAAGCATCTGCTGTGTATGGGAACACATTGATCTCTGTAATTCAGAAAAGAAGCCTTTAGGGCGTCCTCCCTCAGGATCCGCAGCACAATGGGGCAGAGGTGGATCAAATAAACACTGTTCATTTGGGACTATCGGAATTGTGTTATTATCGTTATTCCCGCTGTTATCATTTGGCTGAGGACGTTGAAGACGATATCCTCTCTCTAGCTAAGTTCTCTGTCTATGTACTCTACCTACTAACATCCATTCTATTCTGGTGGTTTAAATAGCTTGATGTGGTTCTACATACCACTAATACGGCAATAAAAGTTGAAAAAACCCTAAACAACAAAAAAACGATAACAAGAAACTCAGTCACTTGTTTTATCTGTCGAAACGATTACACAAATATCATTACTGATTCTGAATCAGGCGAGGTTGTTTGTAGTAATTGTGGTATAGTTATTACTGAAAAGTCTGAGAATATTAGTAATCCTGAATGGCGTGCATTTACAGCCGAAGAACAAAATAAAAGAGCAAGAACAGGAGCTCCAACTTCTCTAGCTATACACGATCGAGGCCTTGCAACACTCATTTCAAAAACAGGCAGAGACGCTAGTGGACAGAAATTAGATACTGCAATGTATTCGGTGTACAAGAGATTAAGAACATGGGATTATAGAATAATTCACGATAGTTCACATGATAGAAATCTATTTCAGGCTTTCTCTCAGCTTTATGCATTAAAAGATAAGCTTGGGCTCTCATATACGATAATTGAGAAAACAGCATATATCTATAGGAAAGCAGAAGATAGAGGATTGGTGCGTGGTAGAACAACTTCAGGAATGGTCTCTGCAGCAATATACCTCGCATGCAGAGATATTGGAGTACCTAAAACTCTCAAGGAAATAGCTGCAATTAGTAATACGAAACGTAAGCACATAGCACTATGTTGCAGACTACTGATAAGCGAGCTTGACCTTAAAGTGCCTATAGCCGACCCCATGAAATGTATTGTCAAAATTGCAAATAGGGCTGAGCTGTCGGAGAAAACAACACGACTAGCAATGAATATGATGACAGAAATAATTGAGAGTAAAATATCTGCTGGAAAAAATCCAATGAGTTTCGCAGCAACAGTGCTTTATATTTCATCCTTCAAGGCGGGTGAAAAGTTAACGCAGCATGATATAGCCAACGCTGCGGGGGTAACAGAAGTAACTATTCGAAATAGAGTCAAGGAGCTAAATAATACGGTTCGCAGAACAAGATTAGATTTGGAGATAAAGAAGAAAGAACTGACAGATACCCTCATGCTTCAGAATGCTCAGTTAGTTGATCTTGGACAAACTATAGCACACCATCAAAATACTATCGATAGCAAGAAAGAACAACTGTTGAAAATGGACAACCAGCTAGTTATACAACATGGCAAATCAAAATCAGACAAGCATTAGAAATGAGATAAACTTAGCACACTAATACATTAGTTCATATTACCATACTGCTTAAAATTCTTCGATCTTAATGAGTTATGGACATAGCACGAGAACAACTGACAGTAGCTCAAAACCTGTAGAAATAGGTAAGGAATACACGGTAGACATTACTGATAACGGTAGCGCGGGGGACGGTATCGCAAGAATAGAAGGTTTAATAATCTTTGTAAAAGATGCAAAAGCCGGATATAAGAACGTGAAAATTAAGATCAACTCTGTAAAGGATAGATTTGCTACAGCAGAAATAGCTGTAGGATCAACAGATACGACTTAGCTTTTTATTTATATCGTAAATACAAGAAATTCTCTTTTTTCGATTCACTATAGATAGATTTCCCATCATATTCAATAGATAGACTCTATTAGTATGCTAGATATAACTAGTACTAATTTCGGTACTATTCTAATAGACCGATGAATCAAATCTCTAAACTTCAATTTTTTCGACCAAAATTTCTGGTTTGATGTTTACTAATTTTGGATTATTTTGTATCGATATCATGAGCTGATTCATTTGTTCATGGATCAGTTTAATCTCTTCTCCGTGCTTCAGCTCCATCGATTCAATTTCATCTTTCTTTTTGGTTAGCTCATCTACCTTGAGACAAACAAACGATTCTTTTCATTTATTGTTAGGTGGTCTAATGCTCTAAGATATTCTTGTAGTACATATGATTCAACTGGAGTGAAATAGTGATCGTCTAAACCGATGCTATGGTTCCCTAAGTCTATTACCAGATCTCTATGTTTTATGGTCTGGATATATGGTTGGGCTACTGCAGGCTGTGGTTCTTTAGAAATAATAGCAGCTAAACATGACAATGTGAGTATGCATAGGAATAATAATCCAAAAATTAGAGATATACCTTTTGCTCTATCAATTTATGATACCTTAAACGATAATCAACTTGTATATTTTAGTTTTTCATTGACTGCTCTTCTTAAGCAAATTAATTAATCTAATGATAACATCTATAATACTTACTTTGTTATAAAAAAGTCTTATTGTTGTGATGTATTTCCATGGAGATTCCATAAATCAGTTTGAAATTATTGTGGTTCGATAGTATTAATTTGCATGCAGTAGAAGACTAGTGTATAATTCGGGCGCTAACGTATCCTTTAAGTGGGATACCATGTAGAATTTGATCCTTAGAAGTTGTTACTTTACTTCCTTTTCTGCACATACGTCACAGTATTTTTCTATGACCATAGCTCCATCGCCTACACTGAATAATGCCTCCTGAGTAGCCTTGTTACCACAGGTTA
>JBOGPP010000160.1:0-4022 GCA_050748485.1 Nitrososphaeraceae archaeon
TTCAATGATAACGTCGACCGTTGGAATAGGATTCCTGTGTCGCCCTGTAGACATACCGATCGGAATACAATGTGCATCCTAAATAATCTAGCTTTTTTCTGACTAAACGCATTCAAAATCCTGTAGGGAAACTCGAAAGATTTGGTTGTCCGATGGAAGCTTGACGACTTTTCACAGCTTCCACGTGAACGTCGGCCTGAGGTAGACGAAACTTCATTAACATCATTAAATTGACTAAGCTTGGGAGCCATAAAAGACCTTATATCTTTAAATTAAAGGATGATATCATGGGTAATCCATGTTCTGATCATAATAATTTAATTATCGACCAATTTACGAAGCAAGCAATACCGTTTGCAAAAAAGTCTAGTCAACATATCGGAGAAGTCTTTGAGAAGATCCACTCTCTTGTTTATCCACAAGAAAATGATACGGTACTTGATGTGGCTTCTGGCACAGGCTCACTCACCGTTGAATTCGCTAAAATCTGTAAGCAAGTAATTGGAATTGACATAACTCCAGCAATGGTTGAACAAGCAAAACATCTCCAGAAAATAAATATGTTAGATAACATTAGGTGGGATTTAGGGGACATATCGCACCCGTTACCATATGAAACGGACTCATTTTCTTTTGTCATTACCAAGTTCAGTTTTCATCATTTGTTGAATCCACTTTCAGTACTGTTCGAGATGCATCGAGTTTGTACTATCGGAGGAAAAATTATAGTAGTCGATCCAACGCCAGCTCCTGAAAAAGCAAAGATGTATAATCTACTTGAACGACTTCGGGATCCCTCACATGTAAAAGCGTTAACCATTGCTGAATTTGAAGATCTATTTCGGGAGGCGGGAATACCAATTCTGAAAAGAGGATTTTATAGGATGAGAATAGGACTTGAGGATCAGTTACAGACTTCCTTCCCTGATCCCACAAATGTAGACAAGATTCGTCAACTGCTTGTCGAAGACACAAAAGATGACACACTTGGGCTGCAGAGTCATCTGGAAGGGAACGAAATTTACTTTTCATATCCTCATTCTATCTTTGTCGGACAAAAGACATAGTGGTAATGTACTATGTAAGTCGCATCTAATATTGCAATAAGAAATTCAAATCTCTTTGAATTAAATAATGGCTAAATCTCTTTGAACTAAATAATGGCTATATGGGAACGATTGACAACTTAGGCAATCCCTTAAACTATTTTGATTATCAGATCGACCAAAACAATCGTAGGCGCAATACGCATAAGATTTGTTAAGTTCGTCTTTAATTTCTAGCCTAAGGTATTATCGCCTTTATCGACATATTCGATTCCTAGTTTTTAGGCTACCGATTCAAGCTTATTCGAGATACAGTTGAGTCTCTTGTCGCTCCAATTTTTTTGATACTGTGTGAGGAAAACGTATTTCCTATACCAAAATGTATTTGAACTTAACCATTTCTCTTCCCATTTTTTGCAGTAGATATTCACCTTCTATTTCCCATCATCTCTAAAGAAAATCAGATCTGTAGTGGGCTCCCCTGCTTTCCTGACGCATCAAAGCGCCTCTTAAGTTAGTTGTGTATAAAACAACATACAAAATAGCAGATAATAGAAGAAGGGTATCTTTAATGCTGATGCAGTCAATGAATGATTTTCATGATTAAATATTATGCCCCGAGATGGGGACCAGGTTGATATCGCGATAAAGTCATTCTGCATGCTAGGAAGGATAGAACGACTTGACGGCGTCATATCGCAACACCCAATCTGGCAAAGGGTCTCCTCTAAGGTAGGCTTCAAGGCGATCAAGAAACGCATGCATTCCTGGAGCAAACCCTAGAGCGGTCGGCTTGGTCAGACGGCTGAAAGTCATGGTAAGAATGGTGGTAGAGTCGCCATCTCGTACAAGTTCCCAGCGGATTACAGCTTCAGCTTCGCCGTTTGGGAGTTGTGGGTGGGGAGCGGTATGCCATTCATGCTCAAATACGCGAGGGGGATCCCAACCTAGAATGCGACCCGGTGGTATGGAATCCTGCAGGTCCGGTTACAAAATCGATTGTCCCGCCGTTGCGCCCGTTTATGGCTGCCTTGTTATTGAACCACATCGCCAGCTCACTTGGATCCGTGATTGCCTTCCAGACCACTTCGCGAGGATGTGCAAGTCGCCGTTCATATTTGAGAGTTGCGTATTCGCCTTCGATTATTACTTCTCCACTTTGGCTTTTCGCGTTCATTTCTTTTTTGCTCCTTTGTGTTTGGACAGGTGCTGCTCAAGCGCGTCAAGGCTGTCCGACCAGAATACCTTGTACTTGGCTATCCAGGCGTCTAGTTCTGTCAGGGCCTTTGGCTGGAGGCTGTATATCCTCTGCTGAGCGTGAACCTGAACGCTTACAAGGCCGGCATCCCTAAGTATTCTAAGATGTTTTGATACCGCAGGCTGGCTGATCTGCGGAAATGTACTGACAATGTCACCAGCGGAACGCTCGCGAAGCGCGAGCATGTCCAGCATCGCTCTGCGCGTCGAATCGGCTACAGCTGAGAACGTATCCATGTTTTTATATAGCCACTTAGTGATATAACTATTTGGCTATATATCATGCCGGTTTTAGCAAAGCTCGGTCAGGAGTTAGTATAACCCAATGATTATATAACCGTTTGGCTATATCTCTTAATAGTTGTAACTATCATTATTTCAATATTATAATAGCTGTGCCGGAAGCGGAAGCTATTGATGTGTTATTGGTTGAAAAAGGATTCTACGCAGATTATCTAATGCAGACATTTGTAAGAGTTAAGGAACTGGTGGATGGAACTGTTTCTCAGAACCCGAATGAGCAAGCATTCTATCAAGTAAAAATTCTAAATCACTTGTAGATTCTCTATTGTGCATTATAATTTGAACCAAATATTTTTCATGCAGAATTAAAAAGAATCCTGAAACTCTGATATTAAATTAAATAGTACTTCCACACCTATGTTTTCGTGGCAAATTGCATCTGCATCTTGTCATCTATCTTATTCTGTTTGCTTTTCAAGTACGAAGTGAGATGTCAAATGCTATTATTGCCAAGAATATACGGAACTAGAATCCACAGGACCGACTGGTTTAATCCTTTTTAAGGTACTCTGTATATCTAGGTGGCAGATATGAGACCTTTTCAGGTTTTATTTTTACAATTATTCTAGTTACATGAGGAGAATGGGCAGGATAGCTATCAGTATTAAGGTATTTCTTAGCAAGCTTATCAATATGTTCATTTGCTCCATTCTTTGTTTGTTCTATTACTTTCCCTTTGATGGTAACCATACTATAAGGATTGTCCTTTGCATCAATCATCGATATTGATACCCGGGGATCTCTTGATAGGTTCCTTTGCTTCAACCTTCCCACTGCTGTATTGATAGTGATGAGCCCATGCTCTTCATCGATATCTATCCAAGTTGGGGTCACCTGAGGTGAACCGTCTCTATTAACAGTAGATATGAACGCAAAATTTCTGTCCTTAAAGAATTTAAGGATTGGTTCACTTAGTATATCGGGTGAGTTGACTGCCGTCAATGTCGAGCCTAGGTAAGCTACCTCGTCATATATTTCTTGCAAATGCCGTCAAAGGTCAGAAAGCCCGTTTATCGGGAACTTCTGCTTTGCGTTGAGTAAGACAACTTTCATAGAGAATTTAAAGATAACTAGCGACGGGAACAATGTGATGAAAATTTATGTTACCAAGTGTCTGATAACAACTGTTGTAGTGCTCGTTGCGGCACTCTCACTCGGTCCGGTTTCTACCGCTGAATGATTTATTGTATCCTAATTGCCAGCTCTTTTTATAATGTGATATCCGAATTGCGTTCGAACGGGTTCAAGGGATAATTCTCCCTTCTTTAATTTGAACGCCGCCTCTTCAAACGGTTTTACCATTTGTCCCCTGCCAAAAAGTCCTAAATCGCCGCCACGTTTTCCACTCCCCCTATCGATTGATACTTCCCTAGCTAAATCTGCAAAACTTTCTCCTTTTTTTATCCTTTCAAGGAC
>JBOGPP010000161.1:0-11509 GCA_050748485.1 Nitrososphaeraceae archaeon
GTCATTACGATCGGGTGATCAGGACTTACGTTAGTAGCCTCAGTCAAGTATTTCTTCAACTGGTCTTGGGTCCAGACAACTTTCATTGCAGCACCACTGAGCACATATGAAGGTCTAACGAGTAAAGGATATTGTACTATCTCTGCAAAAGATCGTGCTTCATCCAGGCTCGTAAATTTTTTCCAGGCTGGTTGTCTTATTCCCAATGTGTCAAGCAGGTTTCCGAACTTGGCCCGATCTTCTGCCTGGTCCACGCTCACGGCAGAGGTTCCTATAATGTGGATATTTGCAGAAGCTAATCTTGGTGTGAGGATATTTGCTGTCTGGCCTCCTACGCAAGTTATTATCCCATCAGAATTTTCTCTTTCGCAAATGTCCATCACCCTTTCAAACGTTAATTCTTCAAAATACAAGCGATCGCAGATATCATAATCAGTGGAGACAGTCTCAGGGTTACAGTTTATGATTGTGACCTCCTTGCAACCATTGTCCTTTAGACCCCAAACCATATTTACTGTGCCCCAATCAAATTCCACGCTACTACCTATCCTGTATGGCCCAGCGCCTAGCACTATAACTTTTGAAGGCATATCCTTACCTCGAGGTATACGAGACTTTCTATCAGAGGCTAATGTCCTGTCCTTTCTTTGTGAAGTATAATGAACATCATCAAATTGACCGCCGTACGTGAGATAAAGATAATTAGTCTTTGCTGGCCATTCGGCACCTAAAGTATCAATTTGTTTGGTAACAGGCTGGATCATCAATTTCTTTCTTAGAGCTCTAACATTCATCTCGTCGATGTTGGAGCAATTGGCAATTTGAACATCAGAAAATCCCATTTTCTTCGCTTCTAGCAATATTTTTTTATCAAGGCTCGAATTTTTTAGCTCCTTCTCAGTCAGGATTATGGCTTGTATTTTGTTCAAAAACCAAGGATCTATTGATGAGAGTGAGTTGACACGGTCCACCGACATACCCGCCTTAAATGCTCTTACAAGATCGAAAAGGATCTCATCAGTCGGATGCAATAGAGATTGTTCGATGGTTTCGATTTCATCATTCCCTATACTACCATTACTATTATTACTACTATTATTAGAATCAATTGCATGTGAAGATGAGTGCTCTAAAGGACTTCCTAGTGAACTTAAATCTGGCCAAATTGGATGACTTTCATTTTCCGGCGAGTTTGGATTCAAAGTTCTATCTAAATCTATTTGTTCTGTCCGTAAAGATGTCAGAGGTATCTTTCTCAGCTGGGCCAAATTATTTGAATCCGATCTTTGATTATCGGTGATGTATGTGGAAGTAAAATTATTTGCATCTGATTCGTCGGAATCAAGCTTAGAATTCGAAACGAGGCCGTGCCTTCCATTGTCGCACATTCTGATTGCCTTCTGAAGAACTTCTTCAAAACTCCTACCAATCGCCATTACTTCTCCCACTGATTTCATGGTGCTGCCTAACCTCCTTTTTACTAATTCAAATTTCTTGAAATCCCATCTAGGCATCTTCAGCACAATGTAGTCCAAAGAAGGTTCAAAGCATGCCGTCGTCGCTTTCGTGACGGTGTTAACTAATTCGGGAAGAGAATACCCTAGACTTATCTTCGCAGCTATGTATGCTAATGGATATCCCGTGGCCTTACTTGCCAACGCAGAAGATCTAGATAACCGCGCATTTACCTCAATAACGCAGTAATTTTCCGATCGTGGGTCAAGTCCAAACTGTATGTTGCATTCCCCAATGATATCACATTTCTTGGTGGCTTTTAGTGCGCTACTGCGAAGCATATGATATTCGTAGTTGTTCAATGTCTGTGAAGGGGCTACAACAATGTTATCTCCTGTGTGAACTTTCATAGCTAGAACGTTTTCCATATTACAGACTATGACACTGTTTCCATGGTGGTCTCGCATCACTTCATACTCAATCTGCTTCCAAGATCCTACGTATTTTTCAATTAGAACTTGTCGAACTACGCTGAGTGCAAGTCCTCGCTGAACTATTTCCTGTAATTCATAATCATTATAAGCGACTCCACCACCTCGTCCGCCCAATGTATAAGCCACCCTTATAATCACCGGATATCCAATTCTCTTGGCAATGAGTTGAGACTCCTCGATAGAGTTCGCTGATGAGCTTTCAAGAACTGGAAGCCCACATTCAGCCATGTTATCTTTGAAAAGCTGTCTATCTTCTGTAGTTTGGATACCCTGAATTTGAGTGCCCAATACTTTAATTCCATATTTTTTAAGAACTCCATTCTTCTCCAGCGCAACGCCACAGTTTAACGCTGTTTGGCCTCCAAAGCCGAGCATTATAGAATCTGGGCGCTCGAGTTCTATTATATTCGTGACATATTCTAGATTAACAGGCAACAGATATACCCTGTCCGCGAATCTGCTATCAGTTTGAATAGTCGCGATATTTGGATTAATTAGTAGCGTATTTATATTATCTTCCCTTAGCGCTTTGAGGCATTGAGACCCAGAGTAATCGAAATGACGGTCTTCGATTTATCGAAGGACTTTCGCCTGCCTCTCCGATCTTTATTGCCCCGCTACCCAGAACTAGAACTTTCTTGATATTTTCATGTTTTCCCAAATCTCCTATCCTCCGTAAATCCCGCAACATCCCAAAGAAGATTATTCTGTTGCAGTGTGTATAAATCTCTAAGGATTGAAAGTCTTACATCCAAATTTTGATGCATTTCTTGTGAATTAAATCATAAAGCGTTCCATATTATTGTATTCTTTTATCCGGTTTTTGCCATAAGTGAGTTGCAGTACTGAATCTCTTTAACAACAACAATCCGTTACTCAAGCAGCTCAAATTGGATCAAATTGGGTGGTTGTCGATTTTAGAATGCTCTTCCAACTCCTAGGCCCTGAGTAAAGCTAAAGTGTAAGATAATGACAGCCTCACCGGCAATTCACACAGTGGGCAGTTGTCGTGTTGTACCAATTCCTGATAATGTCTCTAAATTTTTCGAAAACAAACATACAATCATAAGGACCTGGAGACGCCTCAGGATGAAATTGCACACCGATGATTGGTTTAGACCTATGTTGAATACCTTCTACTGTATCGTCATCAGGATTATAGAACCAGGTTGTAAAATCTGTTTTCTGTAAGCTCATGGTATCTATTCCATAGCCGTGATTCTGGCTCGTTATGTAAGCAGTATTGTCGTTCTTGTCAATACAAGGTTTATTTTGACCTCGATGGCCGAATTTTAGTTTGTAGGTTTTTGCCCCGGCCGCAAGAGCAAGAATCTGGTTACCAAGACAGATACCCAAAGTAGGAATTGATTCTTCAATCAATCTTTTGGCCGTATTGATAGTTGTGGTACAGATCTCTGGATCGCCCGGTCCGTTGCTTATAACGACCCCTGCTGGACCAAACGCCGCGAGCGAATCATAATCAGTATCCCACGGAAGCCTAATTACTGAGAATCCCAATGACAAGATGTTACGGAGTATGCTGAACTTTGTTCCGGTATCTAATAGAACTATCCTTCTATTGTTGAGGCTTTTACTATCATTGGCAACAGGACTATAGAACTTGGCTTCCTCTGTCGAAACCTCTGGCATAAAGTTTATCCCCTCATAACTTGAACCCGCAAGCTGCTCCTTAATCCTCGGCACGTCTAACCTGGTTACTTGAGGGGTTGACTTTATTTCCCTTCTGCCTGCAACAGACTTTCGAGCTCTGTGTGAACTACCTGACGATCTTACGCTTAATGCACCCATCATCACACCATGCACTCGAAGTCGTTTGGTTAATTCACGCGTATCAATTCCATATATCCCCGGTATCTTTTGATCATATAACCATTCGTCGAGGGTTTTGATAGAACTCCAATGGCTTGTGCTAGTTGAAAGATTTTGAACAATTAATCCACGGACCTGAATGGACATAGATTCGAAGAATCTAGGAAATCCGAACTGGTCTTTCAAATTGAAATCAGGTACGCCATAGTTTCCTATCAGTGGAAATGTAAGGCACAAAATTTGGCCTCTATATGAAGGATCTGTTAGGGTCTCTGTATATCCTACCATACCCGTATTAAATACCACTTCCCCTTCCATGTAAGATGGGTACCCAAAACCTATACCTCTCATCGTTAATCCATCTTTCAACACAAGAATCCCAGCAAGCTTAGAGTCAGACCCAATCAGATTAATGAAATTTGAACCCTTCAGCCAGTTTGAATTGATGAGATTTAAACTTTCTTACTAAAGATAAAATATTGCGGACGTCAAATTACACGAAATAGCCGGATACTAACCACGATTAATGAGGTACCCTAAAGACCGTTCATTTATGTTCTCAAGTATCGAACAGGTTAAATGACGTATCCATCATGTTTATCATATGAAAGGCAACGCATTTCAATTTCATTCTGTATTTACTATTATTACAATATTTACTATATTTCATATAGGCATCACAGCTGAATTGGAATTTTCGTTAGAAGCTACCGCAGCAGGTGATGCTTTTAGCGTTCAAGATATAGATTTTGTGAATCGTCAAAAAGATATCTTTGGTATATCAGAGATATACCCTACTGTCAGTGGAGGAAGAGAATGGTTCGTAAATATGACCAATCCGGTTAATAGTTCACATTTTAGTGAGACAGGAGGTTTCGAACTAATAAAACAGAGTGACGGTTCATGGAGAGTTAACTCAACCCATGTTCGACTGGTCGTCGAGACTCCATCAAATATGACAGATTGGAAGAACGTGGAAATCACTGGCTATGCGAAGCTGAGCATACCGACCATCGTTAACTCGACCTCATCCTCTAATTCTAGTTTTAATTCTATTAGCTCACCGATGGACAATAGTGAATCGGAAGAGGTTGATGATTTAGCCTTCATAGGTCGAAGTGGCAGACATAGTTCAGAAGTTCCATGTGAAGGCACCGCTTATGTCGGCGGACTACACAGCGAAGGTTCGGTAGGATGGAAGAAGGAGATATGGCACACAGGTGGATATACTGATGACAGGGCTAGGAATCTTGTTACTGAACCTATATTGGATAGGTGGGTGGGATGGAAAGTGATAATCTATGACATGCACCTGAATAACGAAACTGCGGTAAAACTGGAATCATATCTGGATGACCATAATAATGACAGTTGGAAGAAAGTCACTGAAGTAATTGATAGTGGGGGATGGTACTCAAGGAGCACCGATGAGGAGTTTTTTAGAGCGGATTGTGGAAAGGGGAGAGATCATATTATAGCTGAAACGGGTCCTTTTGTAATATTTAGAACTGATAACCTTATACTTGATTTTAAAAACCTAAGTGTTAGAGAGATTGATCCTTCTACTGACCTAAATGAATAGCACAATTTCATTCTTGCATACTGTGTAGGTACCGATAGAGTATTAATCCTATACTGAACGCACGCAATCTGACAAATGTGGTTGTTTTGAAGAAACTTGTAGGATATATTAGAAAATGCTATTAAGCTAACTTCCGTCGTCTTTCTTAAGTTTTTTGGCCGCTTCCAATATTATTTTTGCTACATCACGCTCAATTCCAAGTGATGAAGCTAGATGATCAACATCAGATGAGATAATGGAGTCAAAGGTAAATCCCGACCTTGTCAACAGCTCTTTGAGCCCTTCAGGAATCTCTAGTTCCTGAATAGTATATTTCATAACAAAAGTAATTTTAGACATACTAATATACTCTTCTAGTAAATTTATATATAGATGACATCGGCATCACAGAAATATCTTCCAACATATCATTAGTTTATCATATTGGCCCAGCGGGCATCTGTTTGATAACATAGACGATTGGGGTCTAATAGTAGATTCTCGACGTGAGGCAGCTACCTCAGATCAAATGTTGTGTGGTCTGGCAGTGGCGGAATTCAATGATGCAATAGTTGTTTTAAATGTCGGTCGGTATCAGATAAATAACTTCCTAGTTCACGAAATCAAAAGTGAATGGACTTGATGGAACTCTAGTACATCTCAAAATCTCACAAACGAATCTATTCTTGTTTTGCTTTTAAGATACACTCGTCTACGTCATTTGACTTGGACAAAAAAGTAAAGAGTGTATTTGTGTTAGCATTAAATGGCGTGTCCAAGATTTCCAAGGATAACAGATTACATTCCTACACATATGGTTACTTTTTGCGTTTAGAAGATATATTAGTCAAGACGAAATGCCTTCAACTTGTAAGCCCACCAACTTTCTCTGCTGAGACATTCAGATAATCCCTATTTGAATACAAGATGGTCAGCATGCCTGTTAGATTGTAATTAATAAGTATGACGAGAAGTTAGTCCACTATTCCGTGCGCCAATGGAAGCAAATATCACTACGGCCATGCATCTTAATTAAGGCACTTTAATTACATTATTTACAAATGAACTATAAATGAGGTCACTCAAGTTGTCTTTTTCAACTTATTTGGCATGACAAACAAAGTTATCGTGTGAGGGAACGTACATTGGGCAACCGCGCAGTGTATGACTAAGCAATTGCTTCATGAGCAATTCAATGATATCATCTTATCATATGGTACTCCCAATCACAAACTAGTACAGAATCTAAGAAAAGATATTAATCCACGATGTTTCCATTGAGGTTTTCCTTTTAGGTGACACTCTTGTGTGCTCTTGTATGAACTTTGGCCAACAATCATTCTATTAACCATGGTGAACACGTGAAATTCCCAACATTATACCAAATGCGCCAATGTAAAATCCCAGACCTACCAACAGTGTATTGTTAAGCCCCACCACCATTGACGAAATGACTGTAAGGACAGATCCTATAACTGAAGCGATAATGTTAACGCCCCAGATTAAAGTTACATTGTGGTCGTCGGTTTCATTGATCTCTTTCAATGAAAGATTATTGGAATCATCAAATTTTTTATTAGATCCAATTTGACTCTGTATCACATCAGAATATTTTCTGTTATGTCCGGTCGCCAACCGAATGATGGATGGAAATTGGAATCCCATTAAAAAACCAATTGGGGCAAGAAAGATGACAGTCAGTATAATTCGTTCATAGATGGGTAGAACTATACCCTGATAGATCACATCATCTATGAGGAAATAGTATACTATAGTTAATACGATGATAAGTGGTATGGAAAGCAGAATGGCTTTAGCGGGCCTAGCAGGAAATAATCTTCCGCTGGCATAAGAGCCTATTCCTGTGGCGATCAAGATTGAGAAGAGAATGGCGGTTAATGCCAAAACCGGTGTACCAAGAATTAACAAGAATTTCTGGATCAAAGTGATTTCAAAAAACATGAAACCTAAGCCGATACAAGCGGCGAAAAGTAAATAATACTTATTGGATGACATGACTGTCACCATATCAATCTTATTTAATTTAGAATAGTAAAGTAAAATAGTAAACAACACTCCCGAAAGGATAAGTACGGTAGTGAGTAACATTATTAGTTGGAAAGGGATTCTTTCTCTTGCAAAGAAGAATGGCGAATCGTCCGTGGGAGGAGGAAGGGAAGAAATGCTTGAATTCGCTCCTTCCCCATGTGACCCAGTTGATCCCAAGGATTTCGACAGAATTTCTTCAAATTCTGATTGCATATGGTCACCAGGTAGCAAAATCGTCTTGGCATTTCTTTCCGATACTCTTTGTTTGACCATTTCCAATTCCTCTGTTGTAAAAGCACTATTTTTGATCATTACCAACACTGGATAAATTGATCCTTCACTAGAAGGGAGAAAGTAAAGACCGGGTTTGTTTTCCACTACAATAACCCTACTTAGAATCTCTTGGTTTTCCCTTGATACACTATCTGCTGACGCATTTCTTGGGACACGGAGTGATTCTTCATAGTCTTCGAGCAGAGATTGATAGATCAAGGGTATCAACCGGGGCAATTCTATATTCCACCTTATCATCACTAAGATACCATGATCCTTGTTCAAATGCTCTAGATATTGTTTGAATGCTTCTACAGTGTATAAATAGTTCTCAGACAATGCATATCCACCTGCAAGCTGAGCCGCCCATGAATCTACTAACTTAATCATGATAAGGTCGAATCTTGAGTCAGTACCGCTAAGGTATCTTCTCCCTTCATCTATTACTAGTTTTACCTGATCTCTGTCATACAAGTTGCCAGCAGAACTCCCAAACCTTTTTGCTGCTTCTATGATTAACGGGTTTATTTCAACTGCAGTAACATTCCTTGATCCTCCTGCTAAAGATGCGAGGACATCTTCGCCTCCGCCACTTCCGATAATCAAAGTCGAGTTAGTCTCCGCAATCTCATAAGGCAAGAAATCCATATAGTCCTTAATCCATTCCAGATCCTGCATGGTCCCATTCCACCGTATCACTGGTGTGTCGGCATCAGCATCTATTGCAATGGCAGCCAGAGCCCTGGACCGTCCAGAGGAGTCTAAGCCCTGGAGTTGAGTAGTATTGTGTACTTGGCGAGTCACATCAATGCGTGAAAATGAATTCCACTCTGTAAAAAGATGTTCAAAACCCGATGAATTTGAAAGCTGGTAATATAGACCTTTCTTCTCTCCGGGCTTAATTGAAACTAAATCCGTAAATGAGGAACTCAACGCCAAGATCAGGGAGAAAATAATTACAAGGACAAACGAGGTCGTTAGTAACCTAATTAATTGCTTCCTTTTCCTAACGATCGTACTAGTGTTATTCTGAGCTAGATCTTGTTCGGTATTGGAAGACTCTCTATTTCCATGAATGGAAGCTGCTAGCCTGTCGAGGTATCTCATTACCTTCGAAGTTCGTGAAATAAATAAAGTAGAGTAATCCTTATTTCTGCTCATCACAAATATTCCCACCATACAAGTCACAGATACCAGCAAGGAAACAAAAACTAGGGTATACTCGGCTCCGAAACCTCTGAGCAATGGGTCTAACAATAACGTGGCCGCCGCCGATCCTATCAAATCAAGAAAATAGAGTCTACTGATATCTCTTGGTCTCGAATAAAAAATTAGAGCTATTGCAATACCTGCAAACAGGAAAGGTAATGATGAGATGAGGTAGAAAAAGTAAAGAAAATCTATACTAGGTGGTATTAGGTAACTTGTCACAACAAGGAAAACTCCAATTGATATCGCGAAACCCAGAGAAGATTTAAGTAAATAAATAGGGATATCCTCCCTTCTCAATCGATTCTTAGCGGTATGAACAAGAAGAGACCCTACACCAAGCCCAAAAAAAGCAATGGATATGGCCATAAATGCATAGTCATACCAGAGAATTATGGAGAAGATTCGAGTGAGGGTGAGCTCTAAAAGCAACACGCTCGAAGATACAACAGCAAGAAGAAGGGCATAAAAAAGTACAAGCGAAGAGCCAATAATCAATCTATGTTGAAATACAAACCCCACGTAAATTTATTACTGAGTAAATTCACGTTTTGAAGTCACAGACTAGGAGACTGACAGATGACTGCTAGTACTGAGAAGACCCTAGCCAGTACGTCGTATTGTTCTTTTTTTCTCTAAATACTTTAAAGAGCTATGGGATAAAGTATACAATGAAACTGGCGCCAATCATTGCAGTAACAATCAGAGCTGTTATTATTATTCCTTTTTTGGTAGTCCTTCGTTTTCCTACCGGCTGATCGACCACATTATCGTCGATATCTCGGTGATTGTTATTCTGATCCAACCAGTCCATCAACCTCTGTGAATCACTATCATTATTTGGCAATTATAAATGTGACTAATATTCATTGTAGTTTGCAGTATCATCTGTGCAGACCTCGAATGCAAGATCAATTGTAGTGGTTTATCCAAGAATCCCTCGAAGGTAGCCCTGCTCATGGTTTAGACCTCATTTGGCGAACGGCGAAGTAAATTTGTATCAAACCTATCGAAGAATTATAGTTTTATCATAATGGAACGCCGAGAGGATAGTTGTACAGTGTTTGATGTATTGACCTGAGAAGATAACAATGAGACATCGGAACAACAATCAAGGTCTTCAAATTCAAGTTGGAAAAGGAATTGCCCAAAGAGGTCTTGACTCCCATTGGTATCATCCTTTATACTATTAGGGAAGACTAATGGTTCGATCTCCGACGGACAAGAGTTTATCATTGATGATCCGTTTGCAATATTACCTTTTGGGGAAAATCACGACAGGATGATGGCCCAATTTTTGGCTACTTCCGCAATTGGTTCATCTAATTCTGGATTCATTGGTTTCAACTGATAAGACTATCAGCTTAATTTTTTCAATTAATTAGCCGCACTAAATTGCCGTATTGAATTTTTAATTCATTTACACTGACACATTGTGATGAGCGTGTCCTTCGTTACGGAATTAAGAGAAAGAATTGTTATCCTTCAGGAGGCTTTAGATTCTGAAAAAAACCTACGGAAAAGGCTATATAATGAGAACCAGGTCCTAATTGAGGAAAACCGAGAAATGGCTGATCAAATAGAAGCGTTGAGAGCTCATTTAGAAGATATAGAGAAGTTAAGATAGACAGTATTTCTTGACGAGGATTACCCTCTCGGAACCACATCTTTTGGAAACGACGACATGTGCATAATCCCAAGTGCCACCTGCTATTCCATATGATTCTAAGCAAGCGGCCAATAGTAGATGATCAGTTATTTCACTTATTGTTAATTGCGCATTTTGATATTTCGCCAGTTCGGTGAGTCCAAAATGCCAACTATTTGGATGCTCCCTTAAGAGCGAAAGTGCCACTCGGGAAATCGGTTTTCGTTCAGTTTAAAGATCATTTGATGTCTCTTGGGATAATAGCATGTCCTAGAACATTTCCTGGCGGAACGGCGTGGAAGGTCACGAATATTAATTATAATTAATTTAATTAAGGTGCATTTCCAAGAACGCTGAAAGATCCTTCTAACTTCTGATCGGTAAACTCAGGTAAAGTTCCTATTTAGCTACTCGATCTGAATCGAACATCGCCGCCCCCTGGTCTCGCAATTCGCGCCTTAGCCAGGTTTAACAAATGACTTCTCGGTCCGGGTAGACGATGCTTTGAGTCTGTTAAATTCAGTTATGAGAACGGAACGTGTCGGCCAACTGACGAATACAGTTCAGGTGTACGCGATATCATATGGAATACGCAAAGAAGACTCGCGTGACCCGCAAATTCGAGTCATTTAAGTATATGGAATGCATATAAATACCTTATGCAAAGAAACAAATTATTATGTAAGAATCACAAGGATTACGAATTCACAATAACTGATCCAGATTCTGGTGAAATAATATGTACGAGCTGTGGAGCTGTTCTTTCAGAAAGGGTGTCTCAACAAAATGTCCAAGAACGGCGATCATTCGACGCGTTACAGGACCGGGAAAGGAGCAGGGTAGGTATGCCAAATACGCTTGCCAGACATGATAAAGGCCTTTATACTGTTATTGGCAAACCGAACAAGGATGCCAACGGCCAGGTTATAGACAACTCGATGCGTGTCATGATGGAAAGACTAAGGACATGGGATTACCGTTTACAAGCAC
>JBOGPP010000162.1:0-9051 GCA_050748485.1 Nitrososphaeraceae archaeon
TCTCTTGAGGAAGAAGAGTCATTTTCTTCTTGGATTGCATTACCTGGTCATAAAAATCTCGGATTAGGGAGACATTGGCATTTCTTTTCTGTAATTTTCTGGCTTGCTAATGGAGCAGCGTACTATACACTACTGTTTACGAGTAACGAATGGCCGCGTCTAGTTCCTACATCATGGTCTATCATCCCTGAAGCTTTTAATACTGCAATGATCTATGCTAGCTTTCAGTTTCCACCTCCAGGTGATCCATACAATCCATTACAGCAGCTCATGTACTTTGGTGTGGTTTTTCTACTAGGACCATTCATGATTGCAACAGGTGCAGCAATGTCTCCAGCTATAGATGGTAGATTTCCAAGATATCCAGAGATATTTGGAGGTCGACAAGCCGCTCGTAGTCTTCATTTTCTAGGAATGGTTGCGTTTGTTTTGTTCATAATTATCCATGTGACTATGGTAGTTATTGAGCGATTTCCAGAAAATATGGGAAATATTGTGTTGGGCCAAGGAGAAGGTACAAGTCTAGGTGTTGCAATATTGCTCTTCGCATTCTACGCAATTATCATTTTCATTATACATGTATGGGTTACTGCGGTATCCATGCGAAAACCCCGACTTATACAGAACAAGCTAGACCTGTTAATTGTTCCTTTAAAATGGTTGCTTTTTAGTAAGACAATTTCTAAGCAAGAGCATTCTCGATCAGAGGTTTCACAGTTTTTTCGTGTAAATGGATATCCTCCTGACACCTTGGAGTACAAGAATCTTTTAGGAAATAATTTCTCAGATTGGCGACTTAAAGTATATGGGTTGGTTGAAAGGGAGTTAGAATTCTCTGTGGAAGATCTAATAGCTGTCCGCAAGCAGTCTCAAGTAACAGAACATTACTGCATCCAAGGCTGGACAGCAATAGGAGAATGGTCTGGTGTTCCAATGAACTTTATCATTGAAAAATGTCGGCCTTCAAAAACAGCCCGCTACGTTGTATTTCATTCTTATCAATATTCTTATGGAGACGAATTTTATGAGGTACTAGATTTAGAGATAGTAAAACATCCACAAACAATCCTAGCCTATGAAATGAATGGAAAACCATTGGACCTTGGACATGGTGCTCCTCTCCGTCTAAGATGCGAGACACAATTAGGATATAAGATGGTGAAGTGGCTTAAATCTATTGAATTTGTTAACGATTATAAGCACATTGGAATGGGACAAGGAGGCCATCGTGAGGATCACATGTATTATAGTCCTCGTGCCGGCATTTAGAGCAATTATGCATATATTGTTTGATAATAATATTTCTGTCGACGGCAACATGCGAAGAAAACTCCGGCTGAAAAAAGTTTTAAGGTATCCTACATTTTTCTGGGATAGGTAAGGCTACAAGCAAATATTACAATCCCGATAATAGAAAGACCCTATTGTGTAAAATGCCCTAACCCCTTTTTTATGTCCAATTGCATGACCTCCTATTTTTTCTATTACTCCGAATGATTCTGCTTCTGGAATATGTGAAAAAGAATGGATCCTCGGCGATGAACCTGAAAAAAGGCCCTGACAGGAGATCCGTTAAGCGAAGAAGCTCATAGATAATAGCGAATATTATGAATACATTATGAATCTATCGTATAAAGCTCCGTCATAAGCTACGACTATTCTACAATTCAATGGGTCCTGTTAACTTAGAGATACTTCCACCTCCTTAGATCATTAAACTTAGTACTGGATTTGACAACGGTATTATGCATAAAGACAAATAGAATTAGCCATTTGTGAACGTGTCGAAAATTGCAGAATCCAGCTTTCATGCATGGGTAATAATCATCGAATGCTTCAGTTCTATCCTCGTTCTTTCAATTATACTCTTTTCATATGGTGAATGAAGTATATGTTCAAGACCAAGTAAGAACATGCTTCGGGGTACCAACTACCTCCATCACTGTATACAGTATGTTTACCATAAATCTTGATTAATGATCTTAGGAATGATTCAGCAACTAGCATATTCCTAAGTCTGGAGATGTAAACTCCAAGGATTTGTCTGTGTATTGGTTCTACAGCAATCCATAACCGAGCTTGGTCAGAACCAATCTGCAGCATGGTTTCATCAATTATAAAGGCGGATACTCTTATATAACGGTAAATATGTCTGGGATTGAATCTTTGAACCCATTTCCATATAACAACATGACTCCTTCCTTCTCCATCTTCTCCAAATGATTGAATTGCTCTAGATGTATTTCTGAAACTCAGTCCTAGAAAATATAAGTACAAAGCATACAGTATTGTCTCCGCGGACGCTCTCTCACGTTCAAATAAGCTCATAGAATATGAGAGAATGTTCGCAGCTATAGCTGTATCGCTAAGTTAACAGGACCGCTGAAACGACCGATAGGCAGATAATCACTGGAAACCAAACGAATAATCAAACAGAGCAATCAGAAGATGAGCTTAATTTACGTTAAGTACCAGTCTGTCAGAGGCTACATCTATAACAAGGAATCCATTTAATCAAATACTGCAATTCTATCTGAATATGCCTGATACAAGCTCATTATACTGTCGGTTTTTGTTCAGTAATCGCAAGTAGGTTAGTTTGCGATATTTACTGATCTAGGAGATAATCCCCCAAAATCAGTATTATTAACTGAAGTAGCTTTTCTAATCAAATCAGTTTCATTTGATTCTGCAATATCTATCGATTCTGTAGATAATCCCCCAAAGATCGTACTATTACTGGTTCCTTTTACCAGGTTCGGAACTGTCACTGCTGTTGAAACCATTTCTAAAAGAACTATCGTGATCAAAGCCCAAATTAACGATAACATATTCTTCTTAAGGAATTATCATATAAATAAATTTGATAAAATATGCTAAGACAGATCAAAGAATTAGTGAAGTAGTTGCCTAAAGCAGTAGCCCATCAGACTATAATCCTTATTTTTATGAATATTTAGTTATAGTCTATATGTTGTGATTACTTAAATATCCAGGCGGAATTTCAATCTCATGTAGGACTTTCCCTAGATAGAGGAGGATAGGGAAGAAAATGTGTGTGTAGCAGATTAAATGATCTAATCGCATAGTATGGACGTGTGTCCAAGTCAGATGTCCCAAAAGGTGTACTTTTGACATAATTGAAGTATGGTCTTCTTGACCCTGCGTCCCCACTTATTAATTTTAGAATCTATTTTTTCACATAGGCTGTACCTTCAAAAGGTTAACCGGGTAGGGGTTGAGGTGTTTCTTCAAATATGCAATCTTAACCTTGGCCTTAACTCCACTTTTGTAAAGAATTTATTCAACTGCTTAGAAAAATAATAGATAATCATAGATTACCAAGAATGGATCTGGCAATTTCACTATTAAGAGTGTATTAGATAGGTCATTAAATAGGTACGGATACTGAAAAATACAGATAGAGATTGAAATAAATATAGAGATTATTGAGTGATATATAAAAGAGATTGATCATAATCGCTATTTACTGAATGAAAAAGAAAGGCAATATTCGGATATGTTAGAGTATGAAAGGCGTTTAAAGGATTAGCTAAAGGAACAAAAAAAGTCGTGGAAGGTTAAAGTACGGAAATTACGAAGACTTGAAATAATAAATATTAATTAAAAGGTTCCATACCCCTTCTAATTTGCAAAGTTTATTAAAAGCCTTTGAAACTCTTATTTCGATCAAAGCACTTATTGTTGTATACTACTTGAATACTTTGTCATTCAACAAACAAGAATCACTAAAAAAATTTGATAATCATTAGGACCTGAATGGTGGGAGACTATAATATAATCGAAATCAAATGTATTCAAAGTGCTAGTAAACGTCATATGCTAGCGTAGTATACCAAAATTGGGAGAGACTCTAGACATGGTAATCAATAGAGTTCTGAACGAACGTATTAGAAATGGGATTAATAGAAACAGAAGAAGAGGTCAACATAAAGCTATGTGCAAGAATAAAATTAAATAGTAAGCAGAATAGTTGACTTGACAACCTCTTTGCTGCATAGGAAAGCAGGACGTTGTTGAGATTTATAACATGATCTACCGGATTGGGTCATTTTTTATTTCTGTAGAAGAGATAAATTGATGCAAATGGCAATCCCGACAATATGTATGCCCAATACTCAGTTGTCGACGATTCTAATCCGAGACCTAGTCCGAATTTAACCCCCTAATAATAATCTAAAATATAATGTGATAATTAGGGGGACAGAAACAAAGATCATAAACTTAAGACTCCTTAGTTTGAACGTGTGAGCATTCTCGTACGGAAATCGCATATGCTGATAGAAAACAGGCATGGAGAAGAAACATATCGCAAAAGTTATCGAAAACAATGCATATGTGAGAATAATACTATCTTCAAATGTGAAATCACTTGGTCGATTTATCGAAATACTGAGCTGAAGACGTAAAAGGAATCCAGAACCAGTAGTAAGGACCGCACTCTCTCTTAATATGGTATCGTAATCCCGAACAATATCTAGGCACAAATCTGTCTTTATATTCTCCGTATTACAATTCGGAGAAGGATAACAACACACCCACTTGAAGTTCTTACTATTAACTAATGAATAACAGTGGTTTACTGAAATGTATTTCTATTCATAGAAAAAGACAAGACACAGAGATTAGTACGAAAATGAAAGATAGGAGGTTACGAAGGGCAGGTCAACTATATTTTGCGATATGTGACTCATGTTATTGGTGTGCTACCTGCTTTAGTGTTGACGATGTGGAATACTCATCTGCAAGCGCGTTGCTTACTCTTAAGTGTCCTCTTTGCAATTCATTTAGTGTTAAGGTAATGCTCATTTCCAATGATGATTCATGTACGATAAAACGTACTCTAACTAGAGGATGGAGCTAGCCATCTGAAACAAGTAGATCAACTTCAACCTGTTTCAGAATACCGCACGAACAATGAGATGCATTTTATGCTTTATTGCATTTTATATTGTAGAAAGATTGCAATTGAAGACGGTGCTGTATCACATGGATCGTCACGGTGCTTCAACAATGCTCCTAATAAATCTGTCGAATGAATTCAAGCCCCGTATACAGGCATATCCTTTTTTTAGGTAATGAATGCAGACGGTAAAATGGCTCACTATGAATCAAAAAGATATCGACTCAATGTGAACTATGTAGTGATATATGATATCTCATGGATCGTATTTACAAATTCTGAAGGGTTAAAAAAGAGCGCCACTTATGAAGAAGACTTTAATTTTAAGGGCAATGGAACAGTGCAGCTAGCAGTAGTAGATACGGATGGCAATGTAAGCAAAAATGGACCGTTCGCTTCAGGAGAATTAACAAAGCATTATCCCTACAGCTCTGGAGTAATTGACAAGATGGCTCTCCCATGGATTGATGGAGATAATGTTAAGCTGGCATTTATAGATACAAGAACAAAAGCAGACGTGGTGGTTTGATTTAGTAGTAGGTATCATGAATAGGAGAGATCCTTTCATCTAATTTATCCTAGGTCGGATGTTATGATGTTATGAAATTTTATTTGATTTCTTCGTCAATAGCATAGACATATTCAGAAAAAATTTCTTTTGTTGTTGAAGTCTTTTTTCCCATTATTCTTTGTAGATCCAATTATAATTGGTACTAAGTATGCGAATAAGATCTATGAACGTAAGCGAAAAACGTTGACAAGGACATTATACAAGCATCTAGAAGATAGGTCGGGCTATATTGCTGGCTTGACCCTTTGAGAGATTATTTAACTATTACCCAAATACAGAAGATAACTAAATCGATGATTCTGTCTTATTCTGTCAACATTCACAACAGAATTCTCTATTAAGTCGAAACATCTCTGCTGTCTTCTTCCTACATATTATACAATAGCTCAATCTGAATCTAATACCTTGTCAGCTAACCATAAAAAGGATCATAAGGAACAAAGCTAACTTTTTCTCCTGCAGTTTAGATATAGCTGCTGAAGTATAGCTCTACCAGATGAGAACAGTCGAGACAGAACTGCAACTTCCATTGTCCTGGTTCCAACATTAAAAAATGAAAGTGAGATATCAATCGAATAGATGATAGAACATGTTTCCATATAAGACTGAACTGATGAATTATATTTCAAAGTATAGATTGGCTGCCGAACTATCAAAAGATAATCCGACAATTAATCTTACAGCAAATAAATACAGAAAACAGATCAATTGGCGAAGTATGAAGGTTCGTGAATTGTATATCAGAGGCTACTCACAATTTGAAATATCATCAACTTTGCAGATATGTCAACCTTCTGTATCTAGAGACTTGCAATTTATGCGAAACCAGACAGTGACTAGGAATAGAAAGAACCTCGGTAAGCGCCATTTATTTGAACAGCTGAACATACTACATGGTGTCGGAGAATTAATGAAGAAATTGTGGAATACTATAGATGATCCTCGAGTGCAAGTCAAAGAAAGGACCAAGGCAATGAAGCTGATGTTGGAATGTTACAATGCAAGATTTCAAATAATCGATTCTCAATCTTCTACGAAAGAATTCATGGAGTATGCAGAAAAAGTCAAGGTTTGATGAACAAATTAATGCCAAAGTATATCAGGAGCTTTCTAGAAGAGAATGAGTCCTACAGGATTACCTTGACATAAAGAATATTGACTTTGATAAGATAGATCCAATGTCTCATAGAAAATTCTAGAATTGGTCTAACAAATTAGTGATCTATTCCTTCAGAAATTTCTATGCCCATCGTGTAATAGCATAGAGAGTCTGAGACTTTTTTGATTTCTACATACCATCTGTATTTTCTAAGCCAAATCTAGCCCATGCTTTTGTGTATTTAACTGCGGTTGACTTCACATCTTTGAAGACACCTCGGGCAGAAGTTGTTTTTGCTCTACCCGCTAAGGCATCATCTTCATCCGCTGTCATTGTATCGTCGTATCGCATGATATTATAGCGAATTTTTATGAGTCCAACATACAAGATTTGCGCATCTCCCTTTACGGTATCTATTCTCCTACTAATCTATAGACGAGAGAAAACCAAGCCAACCTTGCAATAATTTTTTTCCTTTGGGCGTAATTGAATACAATGTCATCTTTACTCTCTTGTGTTGTACATTAATATTGAGAATATCCTTTCCCTCAACGTAACCTTGCCTTCGCAACCTTTTTTCTAAAGAATCCTTTAATGCTCCAGACACTTTAAAAATTCTTGCGTTAGTTTTAATTGCTATCATTTCAGAGATTTGAGTCGTGCTTAATGGTTGTTTTGTTTCATTTAGAGCCATAAGGATAATAAAGCTATTCGATAATTGCGCGCCCTGCACAAACTCATAATACTTGACGAGACGTTTCCAAACATGATTTTTAATACCTGCATATATGTCATCTTGGTCTGGTGGTATACTATTCACTCTTAAACATCAGATACAAGAGAATAACATGTGAATGTATAAAGATTTAGCATTATGGAATTCTACTTCATCTCTGGCTTTTAGGGTGACTAATAAAATTAGACAGGATTATGATAGTTGCAATAATTATGTGAATCTATTAATTCCAAAGTTCTGCCACGCCAACACATACTTTGCAGATAGCTTTTCTGGATCGTTTAGAATATAGTGTTTAGCACTCACCGACTTATAACGTCCGGCCAATATTTCAGCTTCATCAACTTCAAATGAATTCTTAAACCTAAGTACGTTATAATGTATTTTCCGTAACACAGTGAATGCTATGCCTGCCTCTCTCTTGAGAATTTTATGAGCTGCCTGCATGTCGTAGTAATCAAATCTTGCCATACTTCTTAATCTATCCCAATAATCTGTGGGAATAATTGTTGCTAATGCTCTCTTCTGACCACGTGTCCAGTTAATTGCAATTACAGACAAGCCATTGCCGCATTTAACAACATGGAGCTTGTCGCATTGACAACCAAATGATTGTTCGCAAATTACCTTTTCCTTTATATAGGCTATCTCTGATTCTCTTAGACCTGAAAACAAACCGACTCTACAGGTAAATCCTATCTCTCCCGGAACGTTCATTACTTTGTTGATTTTGTCTTCAACAAATTGGGGGCTAACCAAGTAAATACGATCTTTCTGGTCCAAATCTTTGTTAAGGTCATATCGTTCGATGATCCTCATGATAAGATTCTTGACCTCTTTTGTACCATATCTATTCAGATAATAATCTCCGAACCGCTTGATTGACTGAAGGATCCACGAACGTTTATGTTTTGCTAGTTTAAAGAGTTCCGTGTCTGGATTGAGACCAAAGAACGTATTTGCGTACCTGAGGAAGTAGCTGTGATAGCATCTTGCCGTATGTGAATGATATTTGCCGTACAACCATTTCAACAGATCTTGGTCGTCTACCTGTTTCCAAAAATCAAATCTCTGGCTAATCTGTGCTGTGGCAAGTCCCGTCGATTGATTCTGTATCTGCAAAACCTCTATCTGTTCATCTTCCGATATCCTTCTCAATTCTCCTGCGACAAGCAGATCACATAGGTCCTTCAGAGTTTTACATTGAAGATTGTCCAATTGCCTATTAAACAAATCGATCTCGTTTATCCTAATACTTGCACCGACGCTAATCCAATTCTTTTTCTTGTTAGCCATAGACAGGGTTTTGTCGGTTTGAAAAGTCGGTATTTCCATATAACCACTTTGCTTAGCATAATAATAAACATTATGCTTCACAAACCAGTCTAGGACATTCTTAAGAATGAAATCTGTTGTGGTAGGAAAAATTTTAGGATATTAAGAATTATGTCGCTTTTTAAGGTGTTTGAATTCCCCTTTGTTAAGAAAATTCCTAAGAATTGAGAAAATTTCTGTTCACAACTAGGTACAGAGTCCTAAGAAAGTGAGTAAATACGTGTTTAAGATGCCACCGCTTCCTTTCGAATCATAAGCGATGGACTGGGCGGGTCTATTCATAGTAGTCATCATTTGAGCACGAATTGCTGAACACGATCAGCACGAATATGAATAACGTATGAATAAAAAGCCCTTATATGTCATTATAATGCGATTGATTCTAC
>JBOGPP010000163.1:0-2917 GCA_050748485.1 Nitrososphaeraceae archaeon
CCCCTAGATAGAGTCTGCCTTATTATCGAAAATACTCTTTGAGTGCTCGATATACTTTTTTGAGATCATGATAAGACTCGGCGTCTGTTTTACCTGTTGACACATATTTCAGGAACATACCTTCGTAATAACTGATCATGATAGGTTTGAGATGCGCTATAATTCTCTTATCACTAATTATCTTTTCATTAATCAAAAATGAAAGCCAGTTTAGAGTATTAAATGTGCGAGAATGCCACATACTCCTAGTATCACCGCATTGAGATCCTGAAGGTATCTTTTCTATCTCAAGATCCAAATTTCGGAGATCAGCCATATCTTAACCGACTCATCGAGGTTTGTGTAATGAAATTTATAGAATAACAATACATGAACCGAATAAGCCCTCATAGTATTATCTGATCTAAAGCCATCGATCCAAAGTTTGCATGATTCATACTGAGATACAGCTGTAATAATATTCATGTATAATGCCGTATTGATGAAAAAAGGCTATTAAACGTAGCATTTAATTTGGTTTTTTGATATTAACGTAATCATCTTAATATGATATATTTATATGGATTATAGAAAACTTCAATATTTTTAGAGAAGAATACTTTTTAATATCATCAATCTGTCTGATGAAATTGTTAAATGTTTGAAAGTATATTTAGATTTGATATAGTGGCGCATGAGTAATCTCACACTAAACAAACACAGTGACCCTACTAGGGCTACTAAACATAGCAAATGTATAACTGATAATATAACAACCATTCCAAAATATCGTATTCATGATAATTTGTCTTATCAAATATCCCGATGTAATTATTGTGGAGAGGAGTGGACAGAATTATGGGTTAGTTATAGATACATATTCTCTTCGCTTATATATCAGCATCAACGCCAGCGTCAGTAGCGTACATTAACTGAAAAATATCTTAGATCACGGACCCTTTTGGTGACCATCAGGTGGCGGAAACGGGTAGTCACCCACACATAATGATCTTTAGTGGATCCGGAAGGCATTTCTATACTAATTAGATAAATACCTTACAAGTTGCTTTACATTGCCATGGTTGATTAATTCAATTCTAAGGCGAATAGAATTTTTTGGGATAAGCGGTGAACAGAGCTTCGATGCATGGGGATATCATAGACTAATGGATTGTTGAGATGAACCTACACGTACCAAAAAAAGATAATGCTATTCAAGCGAGCATGGTCTGAAGAAGAGCGTTTGATTATGCTAACAGTTTGGCTATGCTAACACGATGTGTTACAATTTATTCAATATATTATCATTCATATAATGAATGATATTCTATCTCCTATTCCATCCAATCTCTGTGTTCAAGATATTCAAGTAGTTTTAAGAGTTCTTCTATTCTTGCCTGTCCGCCACTTTTATTTTTGCATAATTCATAGTGATGCCTTATCATTTTATCTTCATCAAAGGATATAATACCTTTATCTTCAACAATATCAAAAAATTTATCTTCTTTTCCTAGATGGTCTGTGATAAAAACAGCATACGATTTAAGAAATCTAGCTATAGGTTCTTTTGAGCCAGTCTGTTTCCCTTCATTGATGCATTTCCTCCGAATTAACAGTTCTCTCTTGAACATTCTGGATATTCTTCTTCCAAGCTCATGTTCTATCAAAAATTTTCTAATATCTTCTGAAAAGCTATTCTTATCATGAGTACTTGGAAAATATACCTCCTCTTCTTTACCGTGATGAAATGTGTCAATAAGTTCTTCCATAATTACTGAGGCAATCTCAAGATCTTCAAGTAAGATATCACTATCTTTGTCAGCATAAATCTTATCTGAACATCTCTGTATTACTTCTCCAAATCTTCTTACAAATAGATGATCTTTCTTGAGATCTGATGTTGCCATATGAAACACTTTATATGTTGTTTGTACTTATACTTTTTTTGGTTGGAAAATAGAAGTAATTTAGATACAATTAACATATACTTGGAAACAATGAAAACAGAGATCAATCTAAGTAAAAGCTACGAGGATAGTACTAAAATAATTCTAACAAGCTTCTGTAAATTCCATAACAAGAAACCTTTCTCAAGAATAAACAGAAAGGATGTCATAGCTTATCTTGATTCATTCAGGAAATCAGAACAAATAGATCCATTGCACAAATGGATTGGTACTTACAACAGATATCTCACAGTCTTAACTAGATTCTTTAAGTGGCTTTACAATCCTACATTAGAACTTAAACAAAGACCAAAGCCAGAGGTTGTACAGAATATACAACAGTTAAGAAGAAAAGAACAATCAATTTATAAACCGACAGATATATGGACTAAAGAAGATGATTTACTCTTCCTAAAGCACTGTCCCAATATCAGAGATAGGTGTTATCATGTTATTAGTAGAGACTTATCTGCTAGACCAAAGGAAATACTAGGTCTAAAAATCAAGGACATTGTATTCAAAAATGCTGGGAGCAAACAATATGCAGAATGTCTTGTCAACGGCAAAACAGGAACCAGGCACCTACCTATAATTGACTCACTTCCATACATAAAAGATTGGTTAGATCATCACCCTACCAGAAACAATTATAACAATTATCTTATTTGTAGTATGGATAGGAAAAACTTTGCAGGTCACATGACCAGATTTGGTATCAGAGAAATGTATACTAAATACAAAAAGCTCTTTCATAAACTATTAGAAAATCAAGATATTTCTGTAGAAGACAAAGATAAGATCAGAGAACTACTAAATAAACCATGGAACCCATATATCAGAAGGCATAGTGCATTGACTGACAAAAGCAGATTCTTGAGAGACTCTACAATGAGGCAGCATGCTGGTTGGAGTCCTAGATCTCATATGCACGAAAAATATGTTCATTATTTCGGTAATGAATCAAATAATAGCATACTGCAGGAATATGGAAT
>JBOGPP010000164.1:0-9768 GCA_050748485.1 Nitrososphaeraceae archaeon
ATATGCCGATGCAACGGCCAGTTTAAGAATGCCTTAGATAGAAAAATAGAAAGATATATATTCTTTATTAATTTTGCATTACGTCTTCAATCCAACAATCTCTACAGATCATTGGATCATTACTAAATCCGCGATACGATTCTGCAGACAGGATACTTTTTCTGCATTTTATACATATTTCCATATTCACTACACCATGTACAGTGGTGAAGATGTATATAAATTCATCAGCAAATGATTTACTGGCTTCATGAACCACTTGATGTAGTATACGCTTGTTAGACAATCGGCCAAGCTAAATAAAGCATGAGAAAATCCAGATGAACCCCTTCTTTTTCTATTTTCCATATTCAGGTACTTGCGTTTGATTGGATCTCATTTAGGGGCAATGATCGAGGTAGTGTCTATAGCTCATAATGTAGATATAGTGGGACATTGTGCTTTGACAGCAGGAACTATTATAGGAGGCAGTACTAGAATTGGTGATATGTGCTGGACTGGTTTGAATTCAACTATAAAACATAAAGTCAAGATCGGAAATAAAGTAATTATTGGTAGTGGTGCATCGGTAATTAATAATATTGATGATGAAGATATAGTTGCAAAATCAATAAAGCATAAAGTTAGATCTAATCAGCTATTTCTTATGGCAGGACATCGAAGCATCTGTGGCACTATCCGTGATTTGGATGAGGAATGTAAGAGGAACAATACCATTAGAATTGAAACGTAGATTTAGGAGAAGAGAGTAGTAGAATTGAACATAAACAGTAAAGACTTGTTATATTATGGGCGGCGATTTGTACCGGCATGGCACAGATCTTTTGGGTCCTACTGATGATAAAGAAATGGGAAAGAGTTTGGTACGCTGTTGGAATTGCAGGTACAGTTATACTAATCGGATTATGGGTAATTACGAGAATTGTCGACAATCCAATAACGGGTAGAGGTGGACCAATAAGTGAAAGAGCCATTGCAGTGGAAGTATTCCAGATCGCTTATGTCGCAATAACGGCATTAATTATGGCAAAAGAAAGAATTAGAAAGCCCTCATCAATTGAAGAGAAGAGATAATTTCAAACTTGATCAAGGTATAACAAAGCTGGATAAATGAAACCTAGTGTATCTCCTAGTAGTAGAATAGTATTTCTTTTCACTTCTCATACAGGCGAGTCAAGTCAGTGGCCGATGGTACCAATTTGCTGAAAAATGAAAATGTACGTGATCCAAATCGAATATTAGATCTGCCAGTTCTATGAACACGGGAAAATTTGAATATTACTTTCGATATTCTTTTATTACTTGATGAACATTTACATGCAGAACAGGTCTACTGAATGTAATCTGCCATATCAGTCTTGTAGATAATTTCTGTTCACCGCACCATTTGCATCATCATTTTCATGAATACTAAAAGATAGAAGAGTGTTGTGTAATGCATAAATCTTTGCCGTGATATTGGCATTCATGTTATTCTCCGACAAGATTATAGTTGGTTTTAGTACTGGTCTTTGCCTTGGTATACTAGTCTCATTCATTTTGTCAACTTCGCACGTAATGGGACAGTCCACAGCATTCAATTATTTTACGAAGTGGGGATCTCTAGGTGAAGCTGATGGGCAATTTGATGGACAAAACGACGTAGATTTCTATAATGGAAGGGTATATGTTGCGGATTATGCCAATCACAGGATTCAAATTTTTGATCCAGATGGTAACTTTATCACAAAGTTTGGCGACGGCGGCGAGGGTGATGGACAATTCCACAAGGCATCCGCATTATCGATAGATTCAGACGGAAATATTTATGTCGCCGATCAATTCAACTATAGGGTTCAAAAATTTACCAATGATGGCAAGTTTATCAAGGCGTGGGGAACTGAAGGTGCAGCTGATGGGCAATTTTTGCACCCCCATGTGCCTGCAAATGATGCAGAAGGAAAGCTATTTGTAACGGATAGAGACCTAGCGAATGTCCAGGTATTTGATACCAATGGCACATTCATAATGAAGTGGGGCACCGAAGGCGAAACTGATGGGCAACTTTCAAAACCAGAAAGCTCTATAGTCGATTCGATGGGAAATGTGTATATTGCTGATTATGGCAATGATAGAATTCAGAAATTTACCAATGATGGCAAGTTCACCAAGGCGTGGGGAAGTAAGGGAACAGCTGATGGGCAATTTCACGGTCCCTCAGGTCTTTCGATTGATGCAAATGACAATATCTATGTGACTGATAAGAATAATAATAGAATTCAGATATTTACAAATGATGGGCAATTCATAGCAAAGTTTGGTGTAGCAGGAGCTGGTGATGGTCAACTTAGTGGTCCTGAAGGTGTAGGCGTAGACAAGGAAACTGGAACAGTATACGTAGCAGATACCGGCAATACTCGTATCCAGGTTTTTAAACCCCTATGATAGGTAGAGAGTACAACTTTATTTTTTAGCGTTCTGCAACGAAAGATATCCTCCTCATTCATACTTATTTTAGTCCTTTTATAGTTAAGCACGAAACATAACGGTCAAGGTACTGGAGAATATATTTTATTTTTCAAATTTGTACTAGTGTGGATTCTATTGCATGTAAATCAAATTATCGACAGGTTATATTGTGCATAAATACTCGTAGCGGCTCTACTATTATGTATTATTTCGATGATGATGAGGGAGCAGAAAACAAAGGCGTGCGTCTTATGCTTCGCCCTACCGTCGAGTGTATGGAACCTTCCACCTACACTAGGCGCGCGTCCGGCCTTAGAATCAGATAGATTCCAACTATTCAGGTGATCCATATGGACCTTCACGGTTACATCGTCACCTTTCGAAAGGTATGATGCTACGCTGGGATCACTCAGCGCATCTGGCGTTACGCATTTCAAATGAATACAGCGATTGATCCTCTGTCCCTCTTCTCCTTCTACGAGTTCTACCTGACCCCTGATAAGCACTCCTTTTAGATTCAGTCCGGCCTTCGAGACGTCGATCATCACGGATGCGCGGGGCCTCGCCCGCAGGTTCCTCCCGCAACAGGTCCTATATTCTCTGAGGGAGGTTTGTATCATTTCCTAGTGAGAGTAACAACAATTGATTTCGATAGGTCATTGATTCCGGATGCTAAACAGTCAGAATATGATGGGTGGTTAAGTATAGGAGCTGTAAATAGTCAGCAGGTATCATTGAATGGCGATGGCAGTAAGAAACCAATCCCAGTTCAGATTATCTCATATTATGATGAACTGAAAGATTTCAGTTTTGATCCAAGTACAAAGGAAATGTAATTTACCATGCCTTTTGATTGGAATGTAACAAGGTTAGAGACCAATAAGATAATGGTACATCAAGAGGTCAATCTTCCGAAGCCATCTGAGCTTTCCGCTGAATCGTACGTTGGAACCATAAATAGTATGAATGTTACAAAAAACCTAATGATAGATCCCACCAATAGTACGAAGGATGTAGTTCACTTTATGATAGTTCACTTTATGATACCAAAACCAGTTGTAATGCAGATTGCGCAACAAATCACCAAGAACGGAAAGGCAGGAGAAGGATTAATGAAATTTACTCTAAAGCCTACAGTTTAATTAGGCATTCTTTTTCCCCTCAATAGATGGAGCAAGAGATGTGCATCCGCTCAGAAAATTCCTTAAGTGATTTTAGGACATCTTTTCTCTGACTATTGATTGGATTTCGACTTTTCAGTTACTGACGTAAGTAAGGCTTACTGAAGTAATAACGTACCGCTTACCCAGCCCAGATAGATTAGATTAGATCCTAAAAGAAGCAACGCTATTTTATATCAGCGTTATATAATGGCCTTCTCCTCAGAACACTAAACGATGACTTAAATGGCTCCAACCACAATAGCTGTATAGACAAAATTGGTCGTAATAGACAATGTCGACAGGATTATCATCGAGCATTTGAGCAGAGACAGCAGAGTTTCTACAGCCGCATAAATAAGGATCTAACAGAAAAGGGCTTTTTGCTAACTTCAAGGTCAGTCTTGAACCGGAAAAAAAGGTTAGAGAAACATAAGGTCATACTGGGCTACACCGTGAGATTAAACCCAGCTCTATTTGCTGGAAAGAAAAGCTTTATGATCATGCTGAAGTTTGTAGATTTTTGGGATAATACTGAAATTAGGAGATTAAGTTCCTATCTTCGCGAATCTTCATTCTGTTTCTTTGCCACAGAAATGGTTGGAGAAGCAGAAGGATATGATTTTGCCTGCCAATTAGTATTTGATACTGAGCAACAATTCCATTTGCAACTTGAATTCATCCTTAATACATTTGGGGATCTAATTGCGAATCATCAGGTTTACAAGTTAAAAATAATAAAGGAAACTCCTCGTGTACTTCCCTCTGCTGATGACTTAAAGGTAGTCACGACATCGAATTCCCTAAACAAACAAGCGGCTATTGAACTAGAGGACGTACAAGATTTATTGAGTCGATGCGAAGAGGAGAATGCCAGATCTATAATGGCTACATTTGGTTCAAATTTGGAAATGTGATTGTGATGATAGCACTTCCAATTTGGAAATGCGATTGTGATGAACTGTACCCAACCAAAACTTGCTATTATCAATGCAATTGTTTATTTTTGACTAATAACTTTAATGATATGTTGGTATTAGATTTAACATCGGCATTAATTATAATGCATCAAGTATCTTTTAGTGCGATTTCATCGCCACATAGCCGCACGTAGTTTATCCTCCGATTACATATTCACCATAATATTCATAAAGTAGAAGCCCTCGCTACCGAATAATTTCTTCGGGATCCTGTCTTCAGTAGTAACTGATGATGTTCAATAAATCTTATTGAAGGTAATCTGTATTACTTCTTATCTGCTTTAAAAATAAAAGTCTTGCATACAGAACTTCAATAACCACTTTAATGTCTAGTCAGCAACTATTCTTAAGGGCATCTAATAATGGTGGCAAGATACTTGAAGATAAAATCTACCTAATCTACCTGTCATACAATTAAGAAATACTACCACAAGATTATTTTCTGCCACAATGTGTTCTATGTTCGCGTGCCAATCAGGAAATGCCTTAAAGAACTCACGAAGGAATTGTTTAAATCCTTCACCACTCATCCCTGCCTGCGGACTACCTTCAACTGATTCTATACCAAAATATTCTTCAATTGATGATAAATTGTGTTCATTGAAAATTTCATCTGTGAATGATCTTATTAGAGTCTTATTTCCTTGCTCTCGGGAAGTTCCTCCTGGTGAAGGCATATGGCGTCATGTAGGGCGTTATAATATTTATCCTTCCTTTGGTATTGCGCGCGCAAGATTTACATTTGTGGCATTACGCCATTTTCCTTCCCTACAGCGTTACATATAACGAAATGATTGAACTTGCACCTAAGCGAAGAGTCGAGGCTCATGATGTCATTGCAGTTCTGGCACTTATGGATTAATACTAACTATAAGAACACGCGTCCAGTGATCAAATGAACTGAGAGGTCAACAGAGTAATGCACAGATTTGCACAGAAAACAGAGTTGTTAACCCATGCTAGGGATCATGTTAGTAACAGAGTCAACTCCCTAGAATCAAATGCTACCTACTGTCTTCTTAGAGATAGCGGTATCGCTCCTTTTCCAGCGCTCCTTTATTGCTTTGCAACTGTCGATCTGTAAGGTGCCGTATTGTTATAGATCCAAAGGCGGTTATAGTACTTGCGTCCTATATCTTTTGACTATTTTTGCAAAGACGAGTTTTTTTCTCATTACTTTGAACATTCTACAGTGATTAGAAGACCTGACTTGTAAAAGTTAAAAGGTGAAAAAGTTCTTACACGGTTCCATGAATACATTTGTAGTAATTTGTAGTAATAACCCTGTTCACTACTATTTCTCATAACGCTAAGCATAAAGCTGTGAACCTACATTATCCTATTACATGAATCAAGAAGAAAGCGGCCATCTTCTATTCATCTCAATCATGAAATTAAAAATGTCACTGCCAAAACACCAAATGGGTGTGAAGAGTGCCTACAAACAGGGTCAACATGGGTACATCTACATCTATGCTTAAGTTGTGGCCATGTTGGATGCTGAGATCAATCCATTAATAAACACGGAACGCAGCATTTCCGTTCAAGTGGGTATCCAGTTATTCGATCATAGGAACCTGGAGAGAACTGGAAATGGTGTTTTGTAGACGAAATATTCAAGGAATGATAATCCTTACACTGATTGCTGTGTTGTAATCCCTGGATTGTGATTTTAGTCGCAGGTAGTGTCAAAGATATAGTTATACAGGAGAAGCAGTGATTCGGTAATATGGGAGCATATGATTATACGAGAGTAGAGCAGAATACTCGTGCATTTTTGGAGAGTTTGCAAAAGAGTTCTGGGCCGCCAATCTATAAATTATCACCGGGGCAAGCACGCAATGTCCTTTCAAGCGTTCAGGCAGCTCCTATTGAAAAACTTGAAGCTGATATAGACAACCGTAGTATTCCAGGTGGTCCCACGGGGGAAGTATCCATCCAGATAGTTCGACCTCCAGGTACCCGTAACACAAATCTACCCGCTGTAGTGTACTTACATGGTGGTGGATGGGTCCTTGGCGGATCTGATACTCACGACAGATTGATAAGAGAACTTGCTAATGGCGCCCAGGTAGCTATTATATTCGTCAACTACACACTTTCTCCAGAAGCTAGATATCCTGTTTCTCTGGAACAGGCATACGTCGCCGCAAAATGGGTTGCTAAAAATGGCCAGACCATAAATGTGAATCCCACGCAATTGGCTGTCGCAGGTGACAGTGTGGGTGGTAATATGGCTACTGCCGTTACGTTACTCGCCAAGGAAAGGGGAGGACCGAGTATCAAGTTCCAATTGCTTTTCTATCCAGTTACCGATGCTAACTTTGACACACCCTCTTACATGGCATATCAGGATGGCTATTTCCTTACTCGTGAAGGAATGAAATGGTTCTGGGACAATTATACAACAGACGGTACCAACCGGAAAGAGCCAACTGTCTCCCCACTTCAGGCTTCAACTGAGCAGCTTAAGGGATTACCACCAACACTCATAATTAATGGGGAATTAGATGTACTACGCGATGAGGGTGAGGCATATGCACACAAACTGATGGAAGCTGGGGTTGTGGTTACTGCTGTTAGGTATCATGGTACTATACATGATTTCGTAATGTTAAATCCAATTACCAAAACTCCAGCTGCAAGAGCAGCAGTTGAACAGGCTTCTCAAATGCTGAAGAAGGTTCTGCATGATTGAGATTGGGATAGTGTGATTGATTCAACAGAGAACAACTAATACAACAAGTGAATAATGTCTCTGGCTGGCAACAAGTAGATCGGCTCAAAATCATGAGATACACACTTTCTTCTTCTCCCCCCAACGTAATTTTATGTAAAAAATGAACTTGACGGGAAGGTAATTACACCTAAGTAATTCCTTCCCACTGGCGTCCTATTTGAGGACGTATAATCTGATCTCTAACACAGGACTAATTCTTCCGTCGTGCCATCACTTACTTCCTTGTGCTGCGCTGAGGATTAGGTCAGCAATTTCATTTGGATGAGAGACCAGGGATGCGTGGCTAGCATTCAGGGACAGAGTAGTAGCATTCATTCGTTCAGCGAACATTCGCTGGACATCTGGAGGTATGACGCGATTATTTTCAGAAATCTGGTACCATGTTGGTAGTTGTTTCCATGCGGGAGGTCCAGATTTCTCCGCAAGAATTGATTGATTTGCTGGTTTCTGTACTACTGCCATGATATCGGATTCAGATGGCATAAACGTCTTGAGCAAACCCATCATGAAACATGAGCGGGTTTATGTAAGCAAATCCTCCTTTATCGAACATCAAGAATCCCGGTGGTAATTTTATTATGTCGACAAAATCAGATAGTGATTGACCCTCATCAGGAGCAAACGCGGCCATATACACAAGGCCCGTTATATTGGGATTATTATAAGCCGCATTCGTGATCACTTGGCCACCGTAGGAATGGCCCACGACAACAACCTGCCCTCCAATGTGCTCAACAGCACGCTTTACTGTATCGACGTCGTCTGCTAGAGAATGGAGTGGAAGCTGAATAGCTATAACTTTGTGACCTGCATTCTTTAGAATTGGAATTTCTTTTTTCCACTAGCCTAGATACGTGGAAATACTAGCCCTACCATATCTAGCACAGTCGTTTATTGATATAAAACAGCAGCAGAAAGAACAGGAAGAGCAGCATCAGCAGTAACAAGAACAAACCCAATAACTTCAGCATGAACCAGAACAACAGAAGAAGCAAACGATTTATCCTGTAACTGAAGGCGTCCGTTCTTCTCAGACAAGAGACAAATACAGAAGAAACTTCAATCTATTCCTTGACCACGTACAGATTCATGACCTTCAAGTACTCTTGGATTTAGGCCCCAGAGTCATACAGGAGATGATTATCAAATATGTAATAGATATGCGAGAGCATGGCAAGAAGCGCAGTACGATTAATGGTCATTGTACGGCGATTCTGCACTTCTTGGACATGAACGATATCGAAGTAAACAGACACAAGATTAAGCGTCACCTTCCATATGATGAATCTATTCGTGATGACAGGCCATATACCACAGAGGAGATTCGAAGGATGTTTACAGCCTGCGACCTTCGGAGCAAGTCTATGATACTGCTTATGGCTAGTTCTGGAGTATGAATAGGAGCCTTGTCTTATATTCAGATAGGCGACTTGATTCCTGTAGGTTACCAGAGGAGAGACTTGTACAAGGTAATAGTTTATGCTAGAACTCATGACAAATATTATTCGTTTTGTACGCCAGAATGTAGAAAGGCAATCGAATCATACCTAGATTTCCGAAAGAGATGCGGAGAAGAACTTAAAGACAAATCCCCTCTTTTCAGAAAAGGGTTTAACAAGGATGACCCGCTTAGGGCCAACTTACCTAGATTTCTAAGTAATGTTTCACCAATACAGATAATAGACCACGTTCTAAATGATTCAGGAATAAGGACGTCCGAAGCAATGCGTTCACATGCCTTCAGAAAGGGCTTCAAATCAATCTGCGAACAATCTGGAATGAAATCGATAAACGTAGAGTGGTTACTAGGTCATGATATCGGTGTATCTGGGCATTACTACAGGCCTTTTGAATCTGATGTTCTAGAGGATTACATGACACATGCAGCAGATGCCTTAACCATAGACCCAACTCAGAGACTGCAGACCAGAGTTAAGGAGTTAGAGACTGGACAGACACAAGAGATTGATAAGCTAAAGGCTCAGTTAGAGGCCTTCGACTCTCAACATTCTACCGATCTCCGAGAGTTGAACATCAAGTTCCAAGAATATATGGCTAGGATATTAGAAGTGGAGGCAGGAATGAACAAGTTCAAGGCATTTCGAAATGAACATCTTAAAAGCGCAGCCAGCATAAGATCCGATATTGCAAAAGAGAAACTAAAGCAGCAGAGAGGAGAGCCAGATCCAAGGTCCCAAAATGTCGAGGATCATGTAATATGGGAATCACAGAAAGGCTAAAACTACAAACTTTGGCTTTCTTTAACTTTTAGAATGCCCAATGCAGCCAGCATCTTGCGCTTACTGGGCTGCATCCAATATTTGTTTTTTTGTGTCTTTATGCAACATACACTCCGAATAATACTTAATCTATTATACGTGACATTTAGCCTTCAGCATTATTCTTATGAGCCAAAGCGTTTAGTTAGGAAGTAGAAGGA
>JBOGPP010000165.1:0-3102 GCA_050748485.1 Nitrososphaeraceae archaeon
AATGCTTATATAGTATTTTTCTGCTTAGCTGAAATAGTGGAATGTCTTCTTCAACCACAACTCAAATTCCTAAGTGGAATATGAACTCAGACTATGTTGAAACATGTAACTGTGATTATGGTTGTCCCTGTAACTTCAATGGCTTTCCCACTTACGGGTCATGCCAATCTCTAATATTATTTCATATAAGATCTGGAAGTTACGGCGATACTAAGCTTGACGGTCTTGATTTTATAACTGCGCTGTATTGGCCAAAGGCGATCCATGAAGGTAACGGTACTGCACAGTTATTCATTACAAATAAAGCTAGTAATGAACAAAGGCAGGCTCTCATAAATATTGTTTCAGGCCAGGCAAAGGGAGACGGTCCTTTTGTATTATTCGCTGGGACATTAAAATATTTCCTTGAGCCACAGTTCGTTGATATCAAAGTCAATTTAAATGGGAAAAAGAGTAGTTTTTCAGTACCTGGTATTATGGATGTACAGACCGAAAGTTTCACAAATCCTGTAACTGGAGAAGAGCAGGACACAAAGATACAGCTACCAAAAGGTTTCATTTTTAAACTTGCAGAGGCAGCAAAGTCAAAGATAATGCGTATCACAACTCAAAGCCTAAATTTTGACCACTCGGGACAAAACGCATTTTATGCGGTAGTAGATTTCCAAGGGCCATAATTAGGCCTGCTAACACATCTTAAAGAAACTATATTTCAATAAAGGTAGTAGTATTCTATAATTACTAATGCCAGAACTGCAGAGAGAGCCTGAATGTATCAAAAAAAAATCTAGGTATTTATTTTCTGGATTACTTTTACTCGGAGTCGACCTTCTTGTTACCTGTTACTGATAAGTGATCCCATCAAGCTATAATGTGCGGCGGAAGGTTACTAAACAGGTAAATTAGTGTTGCACCCTCTGAAGGGACACTGAAGGATCGTAAATTAGTTTCGCCTCGGGTTGTTGAGTATTTCAAAAGACCTTAACCGAAAACACTAGCAACAATGCAAACCGTCACGCAACATGGTTAGAACTCTGACGCTTCTGTAATTGCTCTGCTCAAATAATTATAGCCGCTGCTGAAGGAGCCCGAGCAGCAGCGGGTGTAAATGTCCATTGTTTATCAAAACTGACTACCCCCTTCTCCCCGTGCTCCGACTGGTTGAATAAGTATGATGTTATAAGAGATAGTCCTAGTCGATGTCTATTCTTGATCTACGTTTTCATCTTCCCTGTCTAGTCTATATCTTCATCCATATAATCCTCTTCATATAAATCCACTTCGTCACCTGTATCTTTCTTCATCTCCATCCCATTATTGTCACTTTCTACTTGTTAGTTCTTCTTATCTTTCTCTGATATAGTAATTCCGGTTCTTCTACTAAGTTCTTCAATTATTGGGACTAACTTCTCTTCTAACCAGTAAATATGCTCATCTTCTAATTCCTTGTTCTTAATTCGTTCTTCATTCTTATTTTCAATCTCATCAATATCATCAATAAATCCTTTGGTTGAAATATCGTAATCAGTATGTTCTAACTCTATCTTCTCTACTTCGCCTGCTGCCGCCATTGTTTCCGCCTTTTCCGCTAAGCTATCTAGTAGGCTTAGATTAGGTAGTTTAACATACTCTATTTTGTTGAGACTTAGTTGAGTTCTTCAGTCATATTATTAACATCATAAACTACCTGTTTACACCCATCGCACTTGCCCATTTCAATGTCATCAGTTATATGCTTGCACAAGGGACAGTTTGCAGAAAATATCTCTATCGTATGTTGCTGTTTCAATTTCTATAAATAGTTCCACCAAGTAATAACTTAAACCTTCAGGGTCTCGCATGGTTGTCCTACCTTTTTATAATTTGTCATACAAATAGTAATTGACGGTACTTTCTAACTAAAGTGCCGTCGCTGGTCTTGTATAGGTAGGGCGACAAATAAGGCGCTCTGACCAAAGATCGTCCTACCATTTTCTAATAAAATTTTTATAATTTATTGACTTAAAATACGCTGGCAGTATACTGTCACAAGAGACCTGTCAACTTCAAAGTATCAGAAATAGATTCTTTTTTAGTCCAGTCCAGTTCTTTATGGAACTTTCCATCTATTATCCTATTTCTCGAAGGATCGTTTGGACATAATACTATATCCAGGTATTTTCCATCTTCTACCTTTATAACACTGAACTAGATATGCCCAAGTGTACAATCTAAGACCAGTTCTACGATTGATATTGTAACAAATTCTAATAATAGGCAATGTAGTGTTTCTGGGCCCCTACCAGCCTAATGCCTTCGCTGATTTACCTGCAGCATCGTCCAAAGCTTCCTTCGGATTCGCAGTATCGTAGTAAACTGCGTCTAATGCCTCTTTGATGAACTCAGCTATTTGGGGGTATTCTGGGATGCTTGGCCTAGTACCTCCATTAGGTATCATTGATACTAATTGATCATAATAAGGTACGACTTCCCTTGGTTCCAGAGAATATTGACCCTGACCGATAGGGATCTGGGTAGGCATGTTCGCATATTTTGTCAAATATGGTCCAAGTATTTGTGGTTCTAGCATGATGGTTATCAGTTCCCATGCCAAGTCCTTATGAGCAGAGGTCACAGGTACCCCAAACTCCCATCCTCCCATTAACGTGGATGTTCGAGTGCTTTCGTCTGGAACCGGTAACATGGGAATGAACCCCACATTTTGTTCAAAGTGAGTACGGTTCAGCTGTGTGGTTATAGGTACGTGATGCTGTAACGCTTCAATCATTACTGCGAATTTCCTGTCAAGGAACTCTTCCCCCCAAAAGTGATCTTTCTGAGGCAATATTCCGGCATCTATCTGTTCCTTTATGAAATTGAGAGCTCTTACACCCTCGGTGTCATTAAACGATGGATACCAGTAGGCCCCTTGAGTAGGATGTCCTCCTCTGCGTTCAACAATATCGCCTCCAAGCATCCAAAGATAGGGGTACCAAAGATCAGGAGAGTGACCTGCTCCAGTTAAGTGAACACCTTCAATCCCATGGGGTCTAAGTGCTGAATTCAACTTCCTTGCAGCATCAATGTAGCCTTCCCATGTCATTAGAGATTGCGGTTCAACTC
>JBOGPP010000166.1:0-1980 GCA_050748485.1 Nitrososphaeraceae archaeon
AATAGGATCTTAGAATCTATCCCAGGTCTTACACCAAGGGTTCTTTCAATGCGTCTGAGAGAGTTGGAGGACGAAGGATTCATCGAATGTGTTGGAGGAAAGAAACAACCAACCATGGTGGTGTGGAAGCTTACTGAGAAAGGTAGAGATACAATGCCTATCCTAATTCAATTGACTGCCTTTGGTTCCAAATGGCATTCTAATGTCGTCTTTGAAGACAAGAGACCTAGGACGTTAAATGAGATCTTTCCGCAGCATGAAGTAAGAAGAATAATGATGGGTATCAGATGAGGAAACGCTGTAGAGTCTCTTAATGATGAAAATATGGAACGACTTTTCAAACAATCGGCGGCTCTAATCACTCAAGGTACCAGTTTTATCCTGGGAGAGTTCAGTCGCATCAGTGTTTAGATTTGAAATCTCTAAAGCTGGTCTGTCGAAGGAATCAAGGATAGAGGTTATCTGTTGGAACTTACTAGATTTCCTTTGATTAACTTTACTTAATTTCTCGAATGATAATAAGCCACATGTTCAGCACCAAATTGGTATTCAATCTCAGTTAAAAGATTGCACATAATCTTTGGCGGATTGGGAAAACGAAATTGGTTTTCTTCCTGTTATTTCTTCAACGTCAGAAACTACTTGCGTTGCGATACCTGTTTTATAATAAGAGTTTAACATTTCTAACACTATATTGATGAACCATTCGTCTACACCGGCCTCTTTCAAGCTTCTTCCAAAATCTCCCTCTGAAAGATTTAGATAAGATATTTTTCTGCCGATTACATCTGAAAGTATCTCCACGATCTGGTAATATGATAGTGCTTCCGGACCGGTGATCGTATACACCTTATCATCGTATAAATAATATTTCCATGATATGTTTCATTGTATTTGTAGCGCCTGTACGCTATCTCATTTGGCAAATCTGGCAAGCTCTTTTGTTACTTCAACCATCTTTTTCATATCTCTTCCCACAGAAGAAAATAGGTGACCGAATATTATGTGATCTGTACCCATTGCCTTAATTTGCTCAATGTCACTTCCTATCTGTTCGATGGTACCAGTCATCGGTGCTCTTATTTGATTAGAAGGAGATTCTAGTACATTTGGATATGAAAGCATATAGATACTAATCTTCGAAGGATCCTTATCGGACTTCCTCGCACTTTCTTTCAAACCATTAATCACCTGCTCAAGCTGTTCTAAGGGACCAAAACCAGCTACTCCTATCCATCCGTTTGCATGGTTTACTATCCGTGAAAATGTCTTCGGACTGAATCCACCGAGTAGTATCGGGGGATGTGGTTTTTGTACGGGTTTAGGTCCTATCTTTGAAGCAGGTATATTGTAAAATTGTCCTTTAAATTCTACAATGTCATCAGTCCATATCTTTTTCAATACTTGAAGATATTCATCAGCTCTAGTTCCTTTGTCTTTATAAGGGATGCCCGAGACTTCATATTCATCTTTTGACCAACCTATACCCAATCCAGCAATCACCCTTCCATCCGAAAGGATATCAAGTGTCGTAATTCTTTTGCTTAACACTATTGGATTCTGAAAGAAAAAATCAATAACTGATGTTCCTAAAGAAATTTGCTCAGTAACGGCTGCAACGTATGTCAATGTCGTCAAAGGGTCAAGTACATTCTGATACTCAACAGGAAGTGAACCATCAGGAGAGGCAACGTATGGGGTCTGCGGTTTAATTGGCCACAGTAGGCGATCCAATACCCAAACAGAGTCGATGTGTTCTTTTTCTGCTTCTGTCGCTATGTATATAATGTTCTCTGTAGTAGCATGCTCGCCAAATTGTGGCAGGACTAGTCCAAACTTCATGCAAAATCCTATACTCTTGTACTATTAAAGGGGTTTCAATTGAGTATCATAGCGTAGTTCTTTATCTTGCTTGTCCTTTCAATGAATCACGGGAAAACTTCTATATAGAAGACCTTATCCCATGAATTTCAAATAGAC
>JBOGPP010000167.1:0-13284 GCA_050748485.1 Nitrososphaeraceae archaeon
CTTGATATAAGACATTAGTTGTCCTGCTTGTTCCAGATAATTTTGCCATGTTTTTGGTAGTGGTTCCATCTGTTGTGAAGGTGTTAGAACAGGTTCCTTTACTTTCTTTCCTGTAGTAGCATCAAATCTTGCTCCATGGAAAGGACATACTACAATGCCGTCATTTGAAATATTGCCCATCGAAAGTCGTGCATTCATATGTCCACATCTATCATCCATTGCATAGAATTTACCGCCTATATTAGAAATTACAATTTCTTTTCCTTGTACTTCTACATACTTCATCTTCCCAACAGGTACTTCATCTATCTTTCCAACTTCAAGAAATTATTGATCTTGCTGTTGTTTTTCATTAAGATTGTTAACGTCCTTTTCTAAAATCATATTGTCATTTTATAGTTTGTTTGCTTAATCTATTAAATATGGTAGTAACTTAATGGAAAGTTAGTCTTATCTAAATTACTTAGTAAGTCGTAAATTGAACCTAATTTTATTCATGCCTATTCGTCTACGGGGCAAATGATTTTTGCTTCGATAATTCTACTTTGACGTATTTTGAAGGTCATTTTTTGAAAATCTATTATGAGTTAGTATTTTAACTTTCATTACCAATTTTTCGTGACCCAAACGACCAAATATTGAAGAAATCGCAAGATGGGAAAATACTAGATATAATATATTCATAATGTAAGGTGATATGTACAAGCACAAGATTCTTATATTTCAATGTAAATGGTAAGATCTCTCAAGGATAAGAAGGAACAAGCAATAAAGACATGCCAAATAAAAAAGACGAGTCTTCTGAGGACGATGAACCTGATCAAGATTCAGGTTATCATCAAAATTATCGAAATCAGCAAAAGGAAGGAAACCAAACAAGCATAAAAGAATCAGTGGAACATGCTTTTAAGATTAAGTGTAATACACTAGATGAAGGTACGATGGCTTTTATTCATTGGTTGAACTCTTCTCACAAGAGGTCTACTATCGAAAATCCATTTGTAGTAAAAGACTTTCAAAATGATAAGTGTACGGTATTATTGGATAGTAGTACACAGGCTGAAGTTCATGTTGAGACAAGAGAAGGAGTACCAATTTGTCAGTATTGCAATGCTGATGATTGTGCCCATATTGGCTTCACAATATGTCTAGAGCAACTTCACGGCAGAGGTGAAACATTGGAAAGTATAGAAGCTGAAGCTGAAAATGAAGCTGAGGTACCCGTATCAGCAAAAAGAATCACACAGCCAAAAGATTGATTTATTGTCTATGCATCAGTCTTGTCGCTTCTTATATATTCATCTCCTAATCTTTCTTTTCTAAACGTTTCCGCCACTCTCCAACCAAATTTTATGACATATGGCGTCATGAAAGTTGTTATTACTGTCATAGTACTAACCATAGGTAACAGAAATGAACTCGTTACCCCCAACATCCGAATCTCCTTTTGCTGCAACAAGGGCTAGTTCTTCTCCTGAAGAAGATAAGCCAAAATCAGTCCTTAAAGCCGTAACAGTATTTAGGCATTGAGATTTTGATGCAAGGAATACTGTAAAGAATTTTGCAGATATGGAGATTCTAATCAAGACTAACGCAGGTACTCACCGATTTTTCCAGATAAATACTTTGGACCTGTTATTTCACAGAAATCCGATCCTTTCATTTCTTCAATTATTGTTGCCAAAGAATCTTTCCGGACCTGCTTCGTCTAGGACGTGATCGAGTTCTATCCTCGTAGTTTCTACGTATTTCAGTGACTTGTGTTGATCTAGGTTAAGGATTGACCAAATCCATGTTATATTTGTCCTCTTTGGAGTCTCCAAGTAATTCATGATATCTGTTTAATATATCAACTAATAATCTAGAGATTTAAAATGTGCAATTCTTTCTGATCTGATCTGCTATAAACAAATTATCTTATTACTAGGACTGCACAATGAGCATTTTTTATAACATAAGATGAGACGCTGCCTAATATTAATTTCTTAAAACTAGTTTTACCTCTATTTCCAATAATAATTAAATCAACATTTTCTGATTCTGCGTACTCCATTATGGTAGCAGCAACAGATCTTGCACCTTCAATAATCTCTGTCTTAAGCTCTTTAGGTTTTGTATTGTCATTTATTTCTAGTTTAAATTTTTCTTTTATTTTATTCATCAATTTTTCAGCTTCGTTCTTTTCTTCTAGATACTTCTCAGAACCAAATGTTGGAGCCAAAATAATTGAAGCTGATAGATGGGAATACTTATAGAAATCAATTACATATAGAACAATGAGTTGAGAATTATTTTTCATAGCAATTGAAATTGCATGATCTATTGTATACATTGAAGAAGTCGACCCATCGATAGCAACCAAAACTCTTGAAAAGTGTTTTTCCTGCATTATCATCTTAATTATATTCTAACTGCTATAAATCATTGTATAGAATATGTGCCAAGCACATTAAATATCATTCAATTGACGCCGTGGATAGATTTCAATTTATTTGAAGCCTTATCAATATATTGCTCGTTTTAGCGCATATCAACATACATCTTTAAAATCATTCCTTACTAAGATTATCTAATTTGAGCTTCTGGTAACAACCACAATATTTAGTCATAGTGTCTTGTTCTTATTTCTCGTAGAATTCTTCTCGCTAGCAAGCCTCTTTTTATTTTGCTATCACATACTGGACTCGTTATAAGTTATAAGAATTCGTATATATTGTAATCTAATACCTTTAGAAATTTAGCCGAATAGAAAATTAGTAATATTACTAAGTTTTACACTCGAGAATAGCCAATTAACTTTAATGTGAGATACATATCTTCTTATACTTTCAAACCAAAATTTAGTAAATAAAAGAAAATAGTCTAATTCAATATCTGATAAAGTAATTTTGAAATACCAATAGTGTTATTGCTCATAATTACTAGCATATAAACAAACTTTTAATATATTTTATAGCCTATCATATTGATTTATATATCAGCGTCCTTGCTATATAAGGGACTTTTTATTACTTTTTACTATTAGCGGTAAAATGTTATATAATTCTCTTCTATATATCACGTATGTAAAAATCTTATATAAATTATATGGATAATAAGAACATTATTATTAAGGAGTACAGTATTAAAAAGACGGATATGCACGAATACCTTCGAGATACAATCGCAAATAGGTATGATGAATGTAAATCTTGTAATACCAGAACTGAATTTACATGCGTTAGATGTAATTACTGCTGGAGTTGTCATTGGAAGAAGGAAATTATGGAAAAGGAGGAAAAAGAAATGGCCTTGAATAGATCACGATCATTAATAGTTGAAAATAAAGGGATTCTTAACTCATTACAGCACCAGGTTGATGAAAATATTTCAAATCCTGTACAAATGATTAATGTATTCGGCGAACAAATTGAGCCTGTTTGTAATTATTATAGATGCCATCATAAGTTCTCTGAACATGGATACAGAAATCATTCTACTTGTAAATGTAAGCATCCACAAAATAGCATCGTAGGTATTGGAGGAGCTAAAATGCAACTTTTATTAGTTAAAGGGACTTAATAATTTCAAATGTCGATAATTCAATTAATATTTATAATAAGAGGTATAGCATGCAAAAAGGTAGTTCTTTGACGCTTAAGAAGCTGATTTTCAAGTATCTGGATATTCTCCATATCAGATTAGATCATAAAATTGGAGTGTTATCTATTCAATCTTCTGATCGAATATCACAAACCACAGATAATCTAGAATTTGCTGCTATGAAGATTATTAGTGATGCTTCTGTAAAAACGAGGTATATTTTCACGATTTCAGAAATAAATGACTTCCTCACTATATTAGTAAATAGTATGAATGTTCATAATAACTACAAAGATTATGATGATGTATATATTGACAATATAATTTTTGTAATTTATAAAGATCTAACTGAGAATTACTCTAAATTTGAAGGTAGCCTAAAATTAGTATATCCAAGGATCATACTTGATGTAGTGTCTATTCTCTTTAATAAGGTAGATACTAAAGGAAGAAAAATAGGAGTCTATGGTGTTCTAAATTATTACGAAGAAAAGAAAAACAAGTATAACTCTTATTATGATAACTATAAACGTCGTAATCAACAGTCTTTGAATGCAATAATAAGTAGCACTAAAATTAATAGTAAGGCGATTAAGATAGACTCTTTAGATCACCCATCAAAAGGTAAAGATATAGACATTCTCTTATCAGATGATGATGGTAATACAATTCTTGACAGTCTCATAGAAATAACTGGTAGAAACAGAAAGGATTTAAATTCTTCTTTAAATAGTCTATCTGACATTGATCTGAAAAGACTAAAGGATCTTTGTAATAATTACGATAGACTTAGGAAATATTGTAAACTCGCAATGAATGAGAAAGAGTTTAGGAAAGAAGCAGAAAAGGATACCGGTAAGAAACTAGGCGATAATCAATTATATCATGCAGTCTCATCCGTAAAGAAAGTAAAGGTATACGTTGAAAATGTACTCGATCATAAATTTGAACCTGATGAATCACATGGCATTAATCATATAAAACATAATTTAGAATATGGATACTTATTAATAGGTTTGATTGAAAGTAGTAGAAAATCAAGAAAACTTTACTAAGAGAAGCAATAATAATTTTTTAGTATCTGACTTGATCAGAATTCACTCATATTTCTTATAGATACCACAAATTCTGGCCTCGGTAATTGTCTATCTGCCATTTACTATTGAGATTCAAGCGTCTCTAAGATGATTTTAGCTGCCTTTTCACTGCCAACTTGAGTAATATTTTTATCATTTGCAGTTAAACTCATTTTATCAAATTTCTCTTTTATCAAGGATTCTAATCTAAATATATCTTCATATTTGTAACCCATTCGTCTTGCATTTTCCTCTTGTTCAAAATGGTTCTTGATTGGGATGAAAATCCCTGGTGTTTTATATACAATAGATTCATCAATAGTTGATCTTCCAGCCAAGGATACTACTAGGTCTGATGCATATATATATTCATGCAAATTATTTACAAATCCTAAATTTATTATATTACCAGTGTCACTAGCACATAAAAATTCGTCCTTAACCTCTACAGAAAGACCTGTAGCAATTAATAGATTGACGTCTAATTTCATTCTTAATTTCCTGAATGCTTTGATAGTCATTTCAATCAAATATTTTCCGGAAGTAGTTCCTCCTATGGTAAGAAGAATTGTTGGTTTGTACATTTCAAATTTTTTACGTAACGTTCTCCTGTCTATAGTAGTCAACTCCCTAACGATTGGGCCAATATATGATTTGTTATCTACATCACGGCCATAATCTGGAATTATGACATGATCACAGCTTTTTATCATACGTTCCAAGGATCTATTCATACCGTATTCAATGACTGAAGGTAATCCCTTAAGAAAATGGGTTTTCAGTATATCGGTTATCAAGATCCGTTTCATATTCCTATTCTTTCCAACAGTAATGGATGCAAAGTCTTCGTCACTAACTATTAGAATATTACGTTCATTATTTTTCTCAATAAATTGTTGTGCAATTATTTTACATCTCTTATAATATGAAACATATTGTATAAGCCATCTTATCATAGATTGTAGATGCATAGAATAATTCACTTGAAAATTATTAGGAGTATAGACATCATAAGCTACATATCCTTTATTCGAAATAATAGTATAAGCAGCTCTACCAGTCACAAATAAGATTTTGTCATTAGTTAAAGATCTAAGCTTTTCACAAATGGCAATATCTCTAGTAGCATGTCCTAATCCTATTGGACTGGTAAAGAATAATACAACCATTTATTCAGAGAGTATAGTAAATGTCATATAAATTCAATGACATTATTATTGACTAAGAATTAGAATCATGATGTTAACTATTACCAATTACCAATCGATAGAGTTGATTAAATCCTTTGTATATTTCTACAATTCTAAAAATAGAATCATACGTTCTGCTTGATGTAAAGTCCTATACTTCTGTTCTAAGATGTATTCTGATTATATTAACCAAAAGTGGCATTGTAATTTCACGCGCATTTTGAATTCATAAAGAACTCAAAAGAACAATTTTATAAAGTGCTGAATTATTACGGAATAATACAATTTTGAAAAATACTGTGAAGCTTGAAATATTTTTTTATGCCTTTTAGAGTGACAATGACGAAGTTTGTTGAAATGGATGATCGAGTCACACTCTCAACACAAATGGACCAAAACATTGCCAGTTATCCTTATCAACGAAATCAATGTGAACCCTAAAGATATCGATCAGTTCCTAAAGGCATGGACTAAAAATGCTGCCATCATGAAAGAGCAACCACGATTCGTCTCCACCCAATTGTACAGAGGTATTGCAGGAAGCTGTACGTTCATTAACTATGCTGTTTGGGAGTCTTCAGATCACTATAAACAAGCTTTTGGCCGTCCTTCAAATCCATCTTTGTCCACTTTATCAGATTTTCTTACCAATACTGTATCTCCTCACCTCTTCAAGAAAGTTGCAATACCAGGTATTTGTGTAGATTGAATCTGGCTAAGCTGGTAGTAGACGCCAACTGTGGTACTCTATTCTTGCTTCTTGATTGCTGTTTTTGTCATTGTCGCTTTGCTTTATGAAGTCTGTGAAATTTGTCCTATCCATTATACTATTACAGTGAATACATTCCCATCTCATCTCTTCTCTCATCATCTCACTGTAAGTACCAATAACGTGGACATTATTTATATAACATTCTTCTATAGTTCTGAAACAATCTTTCATCTACACCAACACTACAACTACCAAAGGAATGATGATGAGTATTCATGCTAGAATACAATCATTGATTACCGGAATCAGTTTCCTAAGTTTTACAGATGCTGATATTCGGCGAGACTGATCCCAACTTGATTAACAGCAGTAGTAGGTTCTGTGACCTTCGTCTGCCAGACCAAGCGAAAAGGGATAAAATAATCTATATATAGAATATAACGACTTTGAAAAGTTGTGTCAGAAGGTAGTAATAATTTTGAGACTATCCTTTAAACTATCTAAATCGTCTATTATTTACTTTCTACTTATTTTTGTGCTAATGGCTGTTGTGTTAGAATATATCCATGCCGAACAATTGATTTTGTTTGTAGTTGCTGCTATTGGATTGATACCTCTTGCAAAATTAATTGGAGATTCTACAGAACATCTAGCATCTCATTATGGTGCAACTTTAGGATCTTTGCTTAATGTTACTTTTGGAAATGCAGCTGAAATCATCATTGCTATTGTAGCTATTAATGCAGGATTGTTAGAACTTGTTAAAGCATCTATTACAGGAGCGATCCTTGGAAATATCCTTCTGATCTTTGGTTTAAGCATTATGACAAGTGGATTCAAGTTTAAGGAACAATTTTTTAACAAAGAGAATGTCAGTATGCAGGCATCCATGTTATTTCTGGCTATTATAGGATTAACTATACCAACTATCTTAGCAAGTACAGGACTAAATGCAGAAGACGAATTAAATCAGATAAAGATTCAATTTCTAAGTGATGCACTTGCATTTCTGTTATTGGCAGTTTATGTTGCTGGTTTGATCTTTACCTTTTTTACTCATAAGCATCTATTTACTCCTAGATTAGTTAATCAAGATGATAATGGAATAGCAATTAAAGGAAAAAATTTGCAACAATTTGAAATACACAAAGAGTGGAGCAAGAAGAAATCGTTTCTTTTACTTGGATTGAGTATGGTTGGTGTAATAGTAATAAGTGAAATTCTTGTTGGATCAATAGAAGTTGTAACAGCTGAATTTGGATTTGGAGAATTGTTTGTAGGCGCCATAATTATTGGGATAGTAGGAAATGCAGCTGAGCATAGCAGCGCTATTTTTCTTGCAAGAAAAGGAAAAATGGATCTGTCAATTGGTATTGCTGCAGGTTCTGGTACCCAGATCGCATTGTTTGTAGTCCCTATTTTAGTAATTTCAGGGATATTGTTAAACAGACCATTTAATTTGGTATTTACAGTATTTGAGATAGCGAGCGTACTTTTGGCTGCTATAATATTGAATCTAATTGCTCATGATGGAAAAAGTAATTGGTTTGAAGGGGTCATGTTAATGGCAGTCTACTTAATCATAGCTATTGGATTCTTTTTTATTCCTTAAACAACAACAAACAACTCTATTTTCTAAAAATATTAAATAAACCTTTTTTTGGATATTAGATATTGAGGAATATATGGCAACAGTGAATTACCATAATGCTTACAATTCTCTGACTTTTAATGAGTTACGTACAAAGTACGAGAGACTCTGGAACAACAAAAAATAGTCGGTGCTAAGTTAAAGTTCTACTACCTTAGAGGTATTTCATATTACATTCAGAAATTCTTGTATTTCAAACAAGCTTGACAACTCATTAGAAATTTGATCACAGAATATCCCGAGAAGTTCAAAATCAGCCGGCGAAAGATATTTCTCACTAAATATAGCAAGGACACCGATACTCTTATTTCTATACATTATAGGATAGCCTGCAAATGATCTCAACTTCTCTTTCTTTGCCCAATCCTGATGTCTTATTCTCGGATCATTTGACACGTCATTCGTGATAGCTGGTTTATGGGTCTTTATTATTGGACCTATTTTGTTTGAATCTACGTCCACCTTTGAAAATTCACCATTGATATTTTTGTATATTCCTGCACTATATTTCAAAATCAAATTCTTTCTATCTTTATCCAGTAACCATATGCGAGCAAATTTTGCATCAAAGTACTTGACTAGACTCTCAACTATTAACTGAAGTTTGACATTAAGATTCTCGTGTTTTTTTAAAGAGTTAAGAATCCTATATACTCGCCATTTCCTTTCATTTAGCTGTTGTTCATCAAATACTATAAAAGGTGACGCTTTTATTGTACTTGATTCATAAGAACGATAATCTGCAATTAATTCTGCAAATCTATGCAAAAAGTTATCATTTTCAAGTTCATACTGTTCTACAGAATCAAAAATAAAATGGCTTATCCAATTCAGGTCACCATCCAACCTCGCAGAATAAACACAAAATGCTGCTTCTTCAACATATTTATTCAATCTATCTATAAGAATGTGAGAATCCTTAGTAAATCTGAATTTAAGCATAATTGTTCTGCTGATCTTTTCTGAAGTGAGTGATGGATTAAAGATTGCTGAATAACCCAAGACAATATTATTTTGTTCTAATCTTCGTAATCTATATCTTATAGCTCTTTCTGTTATCTTATATCCCATACTTTTGAGGTTATTTGCAATATCAGCAGCGGGGATACGTGCATTCTTACTGAGACTAGAGAGGATTACCTTATCAATTTCATCAATTATCAAAATATCAAAATAGTATATGTCATATGATCTTATTATGATTTCCATATCGGAAAAACTGTCTCTTTCATTTAACTTTATTCTTAAAATGAGGAAGATTTCTTTTCCTAAAGGGAAATTATTAGTATAGAATTATTTCCGTCTAAGATATTTAATGATAATCACTATATATAGCTCATGAAACAAGATTATTTTGAAATAGATAGGGTAATTGAAGACCTAGCTAAATCCTATGCAGCTCCTTGTGCTACTAGTTGGTTTAAGGTTAACAATATCAAAAAACCTTCACTAGAAGATTATAGGAAAAAAGTAGTAGAGTTTATGAAGCATTTTGAGCTGACATTATCAATTTCTTATCCAAATGATATACAGTCAGAAGAGTTTAAGGAATATGTAAGAAGTGGATTGCGAAAGGCAATCTACAGCGTTAATAGCGGTAATAGCAAAGAAGTAGAAAGAAGGTACAAGTATTATGCAGATTACAATTAGGAAAATCTATGTAAGTGTGTATGGGACCTTAAGATGATCGACTTTCATAGATTGGCAATACCAATTATTGTCATTTTAATAGTAGGTGGTACCATAAGTTTTTTCTTAGCTTATGGTTTTTACCCAGAGAAACATGTTAATGTGAAAGTAGATGAGAAGTGTTATGAGTTTTTAGATAATGCTTTTACAAAGTACAATAGATTACAAGCTGAAAGAGAATTATTAGTATTAAAGCTTCAAACCAATGCAATAGAATCATTTAATGCAATAGTACCGGTGATTTTTAGTGGAATGAGAGAAGAAATTGATAACCTCATTTCTGATTACAATATAAAGATAACCACTTCTCAGAGATTGGGAGCTGGTAATAATCACATCGATAAATACATAATCAAAACAACTATATCAAAGCAAAATCTTGAGAGCATAATAAAAGATCTAACGGTAGAAGATTTTGATCCATTAAGAAAGACTATATTTAGTAGTTTTGGTTTACAATCTAATTCGTATATAACGGAAGAAGAAGGAAAACGAATATCATCATACTCTAAATACTTTATGAGTAATGGGATTAGACAAATAGTGTATGATAGAAGTAATATTGAAGGCCATGATGATGGAGTAAAACAAGCAGAATGCAGGACAAAAATACAATATTAGAATCATAAATTTAATTCTCTACATTTATAGAAACAGTGAATCATCATCCCTAAGTATGCAATATAAAGTAGTAACAGATCAGTAAGAACAGTATAAGGATATTAATGCATAATAATATACGAGTAGGAATCATGTCGTATAGAATGACATTATAACAATTAATCCATTCTTGTCACCATCTGATTTCTTATGACCATATCCGCTATTAAAATCGTCATTATATTAGTAATTGTATGACCTGGGCCGCCAATAGGTCAATATGATATCTTCAATGTCGTAGCTTATTTCTAATGCATGCTTATGAGGTACTTCTTTGTATATGTGCCATATTATCTATAGTAAATGGAGTTAATTATGTTCGAATGTAGAACGGTTGAAGATCAACAAAGCGAGATCTATACGCGATACTTAGAGTTTTGCAACTTGAAGTGGATTCGCATAGAACACACCAAATTTTGTTACAACTACAAGAAAAATACTATGAGAGTAGAAGCAGGGAATCATGATAAGAGAATCGAATTCAATATTGATGATTTTATAGATTGGGATCGAGTGAATTATCCCGATAATCCGTGTTTTTGAGTTAATTATCACTGAGATTCCTTCTTTATTGTCTATAATATACAGCCAATTTGCTACATCTAGAAACGTTCTAACTTTAGGTAGCAGATTGTGTTTACTTATCTAAATCTTGCACTTATTTACACTGGTCAAATCGATTACATATATACATTTTTAATGAAAAAAAGAGATATTAATTTCGTTTCATTTTTAATTGTTCGTTTGCTAGTAATTATTTTTCTAAATCATCTACCCCTTTCTCATTAACCGTAAAACGTATATCAGAATAAGGATGATATGGAGAATCGATCATCTTCGCTATTCTATTCTCACCTGATTTTCTAAGGTATATTCTATATGTAGAAGTATGGCCTATAACATTTCCGCCTGCTGCCTTTGTTGGATCTCCAAAGAATGTATCAGGAGATGATTGCACTTGGTTAGTAATCACAATTACTATGTTAAATATTTCAGCAAGTCTTATTAATTTATGTAAAATAGAATTAAGTCTCTGTTGTCTATCCGCAAGTGTGCCTCTACCTGCGAACTCTGCTCGATGAAGAGAGATAATACTATCTATTATTACTAATTTAGCGTTAAATTCATTTATGTATCTACCAAGATCTTTGATAATCAATTCCAAATGAGAACTATTATATACTTTACATATTGCAACATTCTTCAAAACTAACATTGGGTCAAAACCTCTTGCCCTAGCGATCTGATTTAATCTTTCGGGCCTGAATGTTCCTTCTGTATCAATATAGATTACGCCTCCATCAAGGCCTCCTTCATTTATAGGTTGTTTTGCTATAGCACATAAAGTATGACATATCTGTGATTTGCCTGAACCAAATTCTCCATAAAATTCTGTAACAGCTTGAGTTTCTATTCCACCCAGCAACAACTCATCCAAAGATTTAGAACCGGTAGAACATCTTAGCATAGATTTCCTTTTTTCAAGAACAAAGTCAGCGGTCACAAATTCCTTTTCTAATATATTCGATTCTCTAAGCAGTTTCTGTGCTGCCATAATGAATGCTGCAGCGCTGTCCTTGGAAGAGTTAATATCTACAGCTAATTGTTCTGCACTAGTTACTGCTAGATCCATTACTGATATGATCCCTGCCTCCTTGAGCTTCTTTGCTGTTGTTGGGCCTACTCCATCAATATCTTGTATTTCAAGGTCTATAGCAGACATTTTTTCGTTGGTATTGTATATAGTAGTTGAGTCATTATTATCAAGTTCAGAAGGGTCTATACGAGGATCAGTTTGGACTTTTGCTTTTTTATCTGTCATTAACTAACTTATTATTAATTACTGACACTTATTTAAAGGTCGAAGAACGTAGGAGGGAGGGAGGGAATTGAGCTGAAACGGCGAGCTGTATATATTGAAAAGAATTTAAATATTATATGGTCTATCCGTCTATCGTGGCATATCACAGAAAAAGACGTTGACTTACTCTTGAGCTGTAATAATCCTATATATGACACGGGAGTGAGGGTGATTAATATCAAAAATATACTACAAATACGACCTCTACTGCATCTAATCAAACTCAAGGAGCGGTCCCTAGTTCTATGGCTAACTTAACACAATCAGATTTCGAAGAATTGACAGACAACTTAAATGCAGTACGTGAGGCCATACAAGACAACGATCTTGCAGAAGCAGTGGGCGAGCTCGGTTCTGCTGAGACTGAAGTAAGGATCTTCATGACCCAGGTTGGAGCAGAGAATAATCCCGGTGGACAACAACTGGGGCAAGTACTAAATTATATAAACATGGCTCAAGATGCAGCAGGTAATAATGCAACTTTGAAAGCATTTGAAGAACTAAACAACGCAGACACGGAATTACTTAAGATAACTCAAATGCTTCCAGCTGACGGAGACGGAGACGGAGACGGAGACGGAGACGAATAAAAAGTAAAGAGGAAAACTACACTCCCTGATTTTTCTTTTTAGACCTATTAGTAAGTCTAACTAATAGAGATGAGCCAGTTATTAGTAACCCCCCCACTTCGTTTCAGTTAATCTGGCTATCCTTTCCTGAAGGCAGTCGTAGCAATAATCTTGGTAACTGGGATAATTTCTGTGTCATTGAAAATATAACTGGAGCAATGAGTACAAACGGTGGAGAAGAGGAAGCCAACTAGTATAAAGATATTAGTTAGAACATAGTATAATCTGAAAAGA
>JBOGPP010000168.1:0-3970 GCA_050748485.1 Nitrososphaeraceae archaeon
CGCTACAAGAGAAATAACCCCATCGGCCATGAGAGAAGTCTACGTAGAACCTCCGGATGTTAAATGGGAGGATATTGGTGGATTAGACACTGTTAAGAGGGAATTGCAAGAGGCTGTCGAATGGCCATTAAAATATCCAGCCTTGTATAAAGAGCTCAAGCATAACATTCCTAAAGGAATATTACTACACGGACCTTCGGGAACCGGAAAAACACTATTGGCAAAAGCTGTAGCCACCGAATCTGAAGCTAATTTTATCAGTGTTAAAGGTCCTGAACTACTCAGTAAATGGGTAGGAGAATCTGAAAAAGGCATACGCGAGATATTTAGGAAGGCAAGACAGGCATCACCTTGTGTCATATTTTTTGACGAGATAGATTCTATTGCACCGATTAGAGGAATGGAGGGGGTCCATGCAAGTACCGAGCGAATGATGTCACAATTACTCACAGAGATGGACGGCATACAAGAAATGCAAGGAGTTGTGATTATTGCTGCAACCAATAGGGTAGACATGATCGACACTGCATTACTGAGACCAGGGCGTTTTGATAAAATAGTATTAGTATCTAATCCTGACAGAAATACAAGGGAGAAAATCCTGGAGATTCACATCAGAGGTAAGCCTGTAAGTAATGATATAGATTTAGGCAGGATAGCGGATCTGACTGATGGCTTTAGTGGAGCCGACATGTCAGCCGTTGCTAATACTGCAATCTCGGTCGTATTGCAAGAATATCTCGCAAAATATAGTACTCCAGAAGAAGCTGCTAGACATACGTCTGAGGCTTTAGTTTCAATGAAGCAGTTTGAAGAGGCTATTAAGAAGATCAAGACGCAGAGAGAAATGAAGCCTGGTGACAGGGTAGTTATGCCTCACTACAGGTGAGGTCATTTGACATCGGTCCGCGCTAACTTAAACCGCTCAAATTAGCGAAATTTTCGAGGGTTCTAAACCAAAACACGACCGCTTTAATGGTAAGGGGTAAGAGCATATTTTACACCCTTTACCCTGAGCCACAACTACTAAACCCACACTCGATGCACATGTTACATCCTTCTGTAACTATTAGCTTCGCCTTGCATGATGGACACATATTGTCATAATTTTCCATAACTGATGATTGAAGATTTGCTTTTTTTACGGATGCCATTTGTTGATTCTCTCCATACTGTGGAATCGTCGTGGGTTCCTCAAGGTTTTGATCATAATTGTATATCTGTGCTATTTGTTCCCTTACAAATGGCTCCCTAATATTGTCTCGAATAAAATCTACTACGTAGCCACTTGGATTTACCATAAACCTTTTTTCCTTTATTGTATCGCCTGTTATGTGCAGAACCTGCTCATGTCTTGATCCATCCCGATAAACAGTAACACCTTTTAAGCCTAATTCGTGTGCAAGCAGGTAAGCAGATTTCACATCATCGGCAGTCGTATCTCCAGGCATATTAATAGTCTTTGCAATCGCATTACTAATCCATTTCTGCCATACCGCCTGAGCCATAAGATGATCTGTCCAGTGAATGTCAATTGCTGTTTCGAAAATTTTCTGTATCCACTGAGGAATTTCATCCATATCTCGTACAGATCCGTAGTTATTTGCAATTCTTGTTAGTATCTCGTCATCATACAGACCGCTTGCCATCAAAACATTTTCGAAAATCCTGTTTGTATAGAAGAATCTGCCAACTGTTACTCTCTTCTCAAACACCAAAGCGAAAATAGGCTCTATGCCGTTAGAAGTATCGGCTATCATCGATAACGTTCCTGTAGGTGCGATCGTCGTTGTCCATGAATTTCTTATGCCATGTTTTCGAATTTTCATGATTAGCGAGTCCCAATCAAATGAATGATTCTCCTTTGGTATTTCATAGTAGCCGGCCACTGGGACCTTACCTTTGACATAATCGGTTTTTGAAAATAGTGGAAATGGTCCTCGTACTTTAGCCAGCGCGACGCTCTCTTCCATACTGTAGTATGAGATCGCCTCGGCTAACTTGTTCATAAACTCATACCCTTCCCTTGATATGTAGGGGATTCTTAACAAGAATAGTAGGTCGGCTATGCCCATAATACCGAGACCGATTCTACGAGTTAGTTTAGTATTTTTATCAATCTCCTCTACAGGATATTTGTTAGCATCAATCACGTTATCTAGCAATCTGGTTGACAATCGTACAGCTTGTTCATAACGTTGCCAATCAAATTCGTACAATCCATCAGCCTTCCTTTTGACAAAATTTGCAAGATTTATCGAACCCAAATTGCATGATTCATACGGATAAAGAGACTGCTCTCCACATGGATTTGTTGCACGCAATGGACCACCCTTGGCTTCCATACATGGATTATACTTATTGATATTATCAAAGAAAACTACACCTGGTTCTGCACTCTTCCATGCACTAAATGATATCAGATCCAATAGCTGCTGTGAATCAATGTTTTTTATGGGTTCTTGAGTTCTCGGATTTCTTAGCACATACTTATGATTCTGCTTGTCAATAATAGATTTCCAGAAATCATTAGAGATACCAACGCTCACATTAAAGTTTTCAAATACCCCCGGTTTTGTCTTTGCAGTTACAAACTTTTCAATATCAGGATGCCATGCTTCCAGAATACCCATATTTGCTCCACGCCTCTTTCCTCCCTGTTTAACAACATCTGTGATTGTATCAATTATTCTCATGAAAGATGACGGTCCCGATGCTACTCCAGATGTAGAAGCTACGATATCACCTTCTGGCCTCAAATCGGAATAGTTGATACCTACTCCACCTCCTGATTTGAAGATCATCGCTGCATCAGTAGACGACTTCATGATCTTGTTCATATCATCGGGCATGTCTAGGACAAAGCACGCTGAAAGTTGTCCTAATCTCGCCCCTGCGTTCATTAGAGTTGGCGTATTAGGCAAAAAGTCCTTTGATACCATCAAATTATAGTATTCTCGAATTCGGCTTTCATAGGCAGACATCTTTCCTTCAGCGACTAGTCGGAGCAAGTCTTTGAAACTACATTTCATATGTTTCTCTTTTGCGAGATCTATGTAAAGACGAATAAGTGATTCAAAATGGTACTTATTAAGATAGAATTCACCGATCTTAAGCTTGAGATGGAAATCATCGATTTTATCGTAGTACTTCTCTGCTTCGTCTAGGTAATTACCATGTTTAGATTCGATATCAAAAATCCTCGAATCGTGCGCCAGGTCCGGTAGAGTTGCCAGGATGGCTACCCTTTCAAACATCTGGCGTGGTCCCTCGATTATCTCGTTATTATCATTTCTTAACAAATATCGAGAAGCTAAGACCCTTAGAGAATTGACACTGAAGGATTTATCGATTTCGTCTAGATCTTTCTTGTTCAGGATCTTCATTTTTTCATCTCTAATTTTTCTTCGCTCATGTCGGTATAGGATGTAGGCCTTTGCTGTCTCAGACAATCCTTCTTCGATGAGTATCGATTCCACCATATCCTGCACGTCTTCCACACTCGGAATTGCTTCCTTTTCTGACGCCCCATACCCATGATCAACCATCTTCTGGAGCACCTTGTTAGCCAAGTTCTCTGCTAGCTCGTAATCAGGTTTCCTGGTCGCAACCAACGCTTTGTAGATTGCATTGGAGATCTTCGTATGAACAAAGGAAACTATTCGTGCGTCCCGCTTCCTTATCTGTGAAATCAAATTTTCCTTAGAATTAAATTCGGTAACCCCCGCCATTCCAATTGATACATTAGTTTACCTTGGCTTTAAAAATATTAGCTTCCCGAAAAATAGTGTTATAGAAGGGTTTTCGGCTATGCGAGGGCTTGAAACGGCCCTACACCTAAGATAATCACTAATGCTAATCACTACTGCTTATCCTGATCCATGCATAATAAACCGTGTAATTAGTGTAATCATCTACATATTCTATAAAATATCGTTACAATTACTATTGGATTTTGATAAAGTAATCA
>JBOGPP010000169.1:0-10796 GCA_050748485.1 Nitrososphaeraceae archaeon
AGTCACATGAATATTGTCTGCGAAACTATTCCTCTCAATATACTAAATGATCTAACTACACAATACACTTTAGGTCCTACTCCTAAGATGAGTAGGCCTATATAATACCATAGTTTATGAGGTAGGCGACCAATTTTACTGGATACATGCAAGCAGTCAAAGGAATGAACCTGGTAGGTATTGTTCCTGCCAACATGATCAGGTGTGAGTTAAAGATAGAACCATTTTGCTTCTTACAAGATAAGGACTGCCAGGTAATAAACCAGAGTCCAGTACCGTAGCAGCCTTGCGCATTCTTTCGAATTTGCGTATTATATTGTTATAATGTAAGTTAAAAACTTTTTCAACGATTCTTAGTTGATTATAAAGATAGGACTTTCGTTCGTTTGGTCTTCTAAACCAGACGGACCAAACTCCTACCTTAGAGGAAGTATCAATCGCGTGATTTAACCCAAGTCTTAGTTGCAATTTGTCCCATAGCCTAGTTTTGCTAAATTAGGCCGCCGCCATAAAACTTTAATGCGCTGCGATTTCAATTTCGACATATATCACTAAATCGTGAGATTATGATATGAAAAGGTGGGACGACCATGAGACAATTGTCAACACGAGGTGGCCCGTCCTACCCTTGTGATGCATTATATTGCGCGTCACGGTTGCTTATACAACAAATGATAAAAACGGTTATTACAAATAGGTAGACGACCAACAACTGAATAGTGCTTAGAACTGGCCGTCTACCTCATAGGTCGTCAGTTTGGTAATTAATATTTGAATTTAAACTATAAGTCCTTTTTGGTATATGAAAAAAGGTAGCGGGACGACCGAGACATTCTATTGTTACTTGGCCAAAATACTACCATGCCTTTCGTTTAGCGGTCGGAATTGCGATAGTCCTTGTACAACAAATTATAAAAAAGATTTATTTACTTTGCACGGCAAACTAGTAACAAATCAGGGCCTTTTTGAGACTACAATAGATACAGATGTCGGGTTGCCCATTTATATTATTCAAGAGATAAAAACCTCTACATGAAAGATTTTTGCATTTGAAACCTGTACTGCCGTAAAGATAGCCCTGCCTTCCCTCAACAAAGATATGAGTATTCGGATCGTTCAAACTCTTGCATTTCATCATCGCCTATTGCTTCTAATTCGAACTTTGAATATTGTAACATTATCCACTATCAGCATTCTGACAATTTAAAGGATCTAATAACTCTCCTGTTTTCAAAGTTCAAAAGGTGGTAGACGCGAATGGAAGTAAGTATCTATTCTTCCACTAGTTTAAGGCATTCTGCGAGCGCCTGGAGTGTCCTCCCTTACCATGGTTCCTGCTTGCTTTAGATTATTATTATCTACTAACATTTTTGCTCCGTCTTTGAGCATTCAATTATTTTATACATATTTTATAATGTCTGTAGAATATATATACAGTATGGTTTATAAATACTATTATTACCATTGGTAACGTTATACAGGTTAGATATAACCCTTAACAAGCAGTCCTACCCCACTGAAAAATAGAACTAGAAAAATGTATAGATTTATAGTGTCTTCGGGATCTAGTCCAGTCACACTCATAGGGGGTGTAGTTACATTTGCGTATTGCTTGTTAACGTTATAACCAACATAAGGAAATATAATTAGAAATGAGACCAAGATTAATACTACGCCTACCGCAAGTAAACCCTTACTATAACCTTTCAATACCTTAAACAGTTCACATTATTTAATTAAGTCTTCTATGCATAAGGCAGAAGCCCATATGACTTATTAAATGAAGAGCATAACATCACACACCTAAGTCAAGACTCCTGCCCATCTGTTTCAGACATGTAGACGGTGTGTGAGGAATATTTGCCGCGTGTGTACACGCACTTATTACTTTAACATTCAGGCGAACGTAACGGAAATGAGTGCTACAACAATTACTAAGGGAGGGTTACTAATATGCATTATTTTCAGTTCCCCATAATGTTTAGGGACCGAAGTTCGATAGGAACATTCTGGTTAACGATGAGTGACGGTGGAAGATTCTAAGGAATGCAATGAGCGACATAGTTCCACCGTCACACGATATGACTATCCGGAGTTTGTGTCAGGCAATGGTATTTGGTTAATTACTATTATTAATGGTTTTGTCGATTATCTTTTTTGAGATTCTTGTATGGGCCTAGGTCTATAACTCTATTCCAAGGTCTCTCAACGGTTTTAACCAACGGTCTATAGTCTATTCATTTGAGATTCCATATGCTATTTTTGCATGAATTATTCATATATAATCTACACTCTACAGAAAAACAATTGCTATAGGAAGTATGTTAGTAAATTAGTAAATTGACCCGCCGTCTATGACTCAGGACGACGGGTCACATGAAATACAGCACGTACGCACACTGTCAAGGTCTTATCGATTGCATCGCTTCTCTGAACGGCCCAGAATTAACCATTCAGACCAGGATCATAATATACAAAAGGGCATTATTAAGGAGTTAATTGTTCGTCGTCGTGTTCTTACTACTTTCTAATTTTGATATGAAAAAGTTATGAATGAGTTCACTTAGTGTTCTACGTTCTTGCTTACAAAGGTCTTGTATTTCTTTGTAGGTCTGGCGCTCTACGTTTACGGTTATTGCCTGACGGTCGTGAAATGACATACCGAACATGCGTCGTTTATTTCTCATTCTATTATGAGATTACTAAGGTATTTTCTAAATATATCAACTAAGGAAATTATAGTAGACAAGATCCTGTCTACTATAAAAGGTCTAGGTATTGGTAGGTATATGGTGAACTAATGAATAATAAACATTAAAACATAGTTACAGACAATGTGCCTGATATAAGGAAAGAATCCAGTAGAATGATTACCTACGACCAGCATCCAGATTCTTGTTACATAATTCAACCACTTATTTGTGAGAAATCCATTGAATTCAGGGCGTACCAAAATAATATTGCCAAATCTGCCTATGATAAGAATACACTTGTGGTTCTTCCAACTGCGCTTGGCAAGACGATCGTAGCAATAATGGTAACTGCGAATGCACTTTATAATTATAGACATAAAAGAGTGCTAGTAGTAGCTCCCACCAGACCACTTGTACTTCAACATATGAAATCTTTCTTTTCAGTATTAAAAATATCACAAGATAAAATAGCCGAAATTACAGGTAAAACCCCTCCATTACCGAGAACAGCGATATGGAATAATAAAGATATTAGACTTGTATTCGCTACCCCAGAAGTTGTAAGAAATGATTTACAGGATAATAGATTAAGTTTGAATGATTTTAGTTTATTAATCATTGATGAGGCACATAGAGCCGTTAAGGATTATGCATATACTACAATAGCCAAACAGTACATCAGTCAGTCAGAACAACCATTGATCTTGGCTATGACTGCTAGCCCTGGTTATGACACAAAAAGAATACATGATGTATGTAGTAATCTATTCATTGAACACATAGAATATAGAACAGAAGAGGATGTAGATGTAAAATCGTATGTCAATCCAATAAACGTTAACTGGCAATGGGTCAGTTTAAGTTCAGAATATAATTACATACGTTCGATTCTCAAAAATATGCTTGATGATAAGCTGAGATGGCTTTTTCAACATGGATTGCTTAGAAAAAGGGGAGGTATTCGATGGATATTTAAACGAGATCTAATTGATGTAGGAGCCGAAATTCGATATAGTTTAGAATTGTCTCAAGAGGAGACAAGGGCTTCGCTTTATTTTGCTTTGATGCAACAATCATTAGCACTTACTCTTTTGTATTGTGTTGAGCTTATAGAGAGTCAAGGATCTGCTTCATTAAAAGCCTTTCTGGATAGAATTGAAAATGATAGTAGTCCTTTTGGCAGCAGCATTGCAGGGAGCGGTAGTAAAGCTCATAAATCATTGATAAATGATCCGAGGGTAAAGGAAATCAGGACACTTCTTAGTACTCTAAAATTAGAGCACCCAAAAGTCAAATGTTTAATAGAGATCTTGAGAGGAAAAATATCTGAGCAACTTGTACAACAACCTCTTGTCCAAATTGATAGCAATAACGATAACGAGAACAAGAACTATAAAGATAAGAAGTTTAATCAGAATAATTCTATTACTAGTACTACCACTTCTACTATGGATAGTGATATGATGATGTCTATTGTCTTTACTCAATACCGTGATACTGCACAGCACATAGTTGACATTCTAAATAGTAATAATATAAAAGCATCAAGGTTTGTTGGCCAAGCAAAAAAAGAAGGCGATGTGGGAATGAAACAGGAAGAACAAGCACAAGTGTTAGAAGCCTTTAGAAGAGGCAAGTTCTCCGTACTAGTAGCGACTTCAATAGCTGAAGAAGGCCTTGATATTCCTGAAGTAGATCTTGTTATATTTTATGAGCCTATACCTAGCGAAATTAGGTATATTCAGAGAAGAGGAAGGACTGGAAGACGATCCTCTGGTTCAGTAATTATTCTTGCAGCCAAAGATACTATAGACGAACGCCATCTTAATGCCAGCAAGAGACGTTTAGAAAAGATGAATCAAACATTGAGTACTATTAATTCTGTCCTTAAATCCATAAAACGAACAGCTTCATCCACTCCGATTCTAGATCTTATGACAAATGAGGAGATATCAACTATAGAAGTTAGTAGAGCAAAATCGAAAGTAAGGGTGGAAAAGGATTTAGAAATACATGGGACCTCTACACTCACTAAAGGGGTGCATAAAGGGAAATTATTGTTAGACAGAGACTATACGGTACAATTTGTAAGGGATGTCAATAATGCTGCTAGAAAGATTCATTCATTGCTAGTAAAAAAAGGGCGGTCCGGAGAGGATGTCGATATCATTAGAGATATCTTGGGTTTTGATAATAACATACTGGTTGAAGCGTTGAAGAAACTGGAGAAACTGAAAAGGATACAATGGTTGGATGATGCAACAATAGCACTCTTTGACAATCTGAGAAGTATGTCTGGAGAAGTACATAATATATACATTGAAAATATTCTATCTGGAATTACATTGGTTACGATAGATGGAAAATGGCATGCTAGATTAAACCACTATGATTATGATGGACCAAGACATCTTCTCAAGAAGGGAACGGAGTTTAAAGCGGTATCAGAATTGTATCATGACGGAAAGACATTTTGTGTCAGGATAAAGCAAATAGAGTAAAGGTTATCGTTTATCATGACAATATGGATATTATTAAATACAAAGCTAATACCAATTTTCAGCAAGGATATAGTCATATAATATATTTTAGCACTAGACACTTTAACTGAAAATGTTCAAGTATTTAACTGGGCGCAGAGATTATATGAAAATAGGATATCTGCATAGCAACTAATACTCTTCGACATTACGAAATCTGTATTCTATGTACTCTGATAGAAATTATTGGTTTTATCTCATGATTATGATAATAATAACAGTCACCCATTTTGTATTCAATTTGACTAATAAAAGATTTCTTTCTACTCCAGGACAAATCCTACAACTTTCAGATTACTTTATGATCATCATTCATATTATATACTGGATAGACATAGTCAGACAGCTACAAAAAAATGTTACTTGCTTTAGGAGAAGTTAAGAATTATTTATTGCATTTGAATATAATAAATCCTAAACTGATGAGTAAAATGTTACTGTCAGTTATGGCATTTATTGATGTTAATCCAGTATTTTTGTTATTGTAATTGTATATCTAGATCTGACTTCGGTTTATCTCTAATATATTCTAAAAATTTTAGAATTATCAGTCAAGTGACTTCATATCGACAACGAATCGGTACCGAACATCACTATTAACAACCCGTGGATAAGCCTCATTGACCTCTTGAATTGGGATAAGTTCGATGTCGCTGGAAATATCATATTTACTACAGAAATCAAGCATCTCTTGTGTCTCTTTTATTCCACCTATACCAGAGCCTGCAAGACTGCGACGAGCATTGATGAGTGGAGATGCACCAAGTGATGTTTCTTTCTCTGGAAGTCCAACTACGACCATAGTCCCGTCGAGGGCTAGCAAATTAAGGTATTGATTCCAATCAATTTTCACTGAAAGCGTGTTGAGGATCAGATCAAAATATCCTTTAAGTTCATCAAAACTTTTCTGATCGGTTGATGATGAGGTAGGTGCAGCATAGAATTTATCCGCTCCCATCTTCTTGGCTTCGTCTTGCTTTCTTTTAGAGTGACTTATCACGCTGACTTCTGTGTCTAATGCATGTGCGATCTTGACTCCCATGTGACCTAACCCACCGAGACCAACTATGCCAACTTTCTTTCCAGGACCCGCTTTCCAATGAATGAGAGGAGAATACATAGTTATACCTAGTCTATCCTAGGCATAAATACAAGCAATTCCATAGCTCATTATCGTTGATAGGTGAGCTTAACCCAGCTGAAGCTGAATTTACACAAAATTTACATAAATATGCGGAAAATAATAGCCATAAACACCGAATCTATCCTGTAACAGAAGGAATTCCGTCTCCATTTACACAGAAAGCTTATCAACGGAGCTTTGATCGCTTCCGTAAATATGTGAAAATTCAGGATGAGCAAGTCCTACTTGATTTCAGTCCAAAGGTGATTAAACAAATGATAGTAGATTACATTCTATACTTGAGAGATGAGAAACCAGGAAAGAAGCTGGGGAGATCATCAATTAAAACGCATATTTCAGCTATTTTACATTTCTTTCAGATAAATAATGATGATTTCAACCTCACAATGAAGAATTTTAGGATTCATTTACCGGCCAATGATCAACCAATTAGCCAAGATCGGCCTTACACTAGAGATGAAATTGCTTCAATTCTCAAGGATGCGGACGTTAGAACCAAGGTTGTAATCGAGCTTTTATGCAGTTCAGGAATGCGGATGGGAGCTTTGAATGCTTTGAGGATTGGAGATCTCACCAAGTTAGAATACCAGAACATAGATCTATACCGAATTCAAATCTATTCTGGAACTAGAGATGCTTACTTCTCACTATGTACCCCTGAATGTTATAATGCAATTACGGATTATATTAGCTACCGACAGCGATCCGGCGAGGATCTGGAGGATAAGTCCCCTTTAATTCGTGAACAATTCAATAAGGATAATCCGTTCACTGTTAATGCGCCGAAGTTTGTAACCGGTAAAGCCATTGAATACTTGATTGATCACGCCTTAGAAAGATCAGGAATGCGGAAAGTGCATGAAGTCCATATGTCTCATGGGTTCAGAAAATTCTTTGTATCAACGTGCGAAAGCTCCGGGATGAAATCATTGCATGTTTCGATGCTAGCTGGCCATGATACTGGAATTAAAAAAGCTTACTATATCCCCAATGAATCCATAATTCTTGAGGATTACATGACGCATGCAGCTGATTCGTTGACGATTGACCCCAGTTATAAATTAAGAACTAGGGTTAAAGACTTAGAATCGCAACAAAATGAAGAAATTATTCAATTAAAGGGTGCACACGATGATCTAGAAAGAAGGATGTTTCTAGTTATGTCGGAAATGCGTAAGTTCAAGGCTAGACGTCTCATGGAGAAAAAAGACATAACTGAATAGCATAGCTATTATTATTATTATTATTCTTCTTTTGTCTTTTCTGGTTTTACTTCAAAAATCCAATATTCATCTTCCGGCCTAATTTTCATAGCTCGACCGGTTTTTCCTAAACCCTCATACAATAAATTTGCATCTCGTATAGACTGTTTTAAAAACTCATTTCGTCGTTGTTGTTCTTTTCGTTGATCAAGTGATACAAGATCGCTATTATTAAAGTCGACATTACTTATATTATTACTACTACTATTATCATTCGAATTAGTCATTGGGTATCACCAGCACCAGCACCAGCAGCAGCACCAGTAGCAGCAGCAGCAGTGTACTTGATATGATTTAACTGTCTCTTGTATCTATTAACCAAATCCTTGTCATTGCTAACTTTGGTTTGGACATATCCAAGATAATCAATTACCTCCTTATCAGAAGATAATGTATCCGATTCGAGTAGATTAGTCAGTTTGCCTACTTCTTCCCTCTCCCTGCATGGATCAACTTTTAGTTCTGGAGCATAAACTGAGAGGTAGAATGCAGCTCTTTCATTGTATAATTTATTGATCATTGCTTGAGTTTTATTATTTGTTGTTGTAACAGCAGATTTTTGTGACATAGTTGAAGCAGATTTCAATTCAGCTTGACATCTAGCCTCTGCGCCATAACACTCGCCAGCTACGTTTGCTTTATAGAACCCATAAGCTGGGACGTCTACTAAAGCAAGATGAAGACCATGCCAGTTTTCTACTCCCGCAGCTGATTCAACTGGAAATCTATCAGGGAACGTTGCAATTTGCGGAGAAACATATCTGGGATACTTATATCCATAACTGTACCTATTAAGTTGCTTAGACGTAAAAGCCTCTTTTAATTTTGGATCGGTGATCTCTACATCAAATCTCCAACCTCTATTTGGATTCAAAGTGACACTATTAATACGACCAACTGCAAATTGTTCCTGATAGTTTAGATTCTCTGTTAAGGAGGCATTCTTTAAGATAGGATGAACAAAATTTCCTGCTTGATCTCTATCATTTGGATTGAATAGATCTTTTGACTTTATAACTAACGGTTTACCAACAAATGATCGGATATTTCGCTCCAATGAATTAGGAGAAACACGCCAACCATTAAGATTCAATGAATCATCCAGTGCATAATAGACTAAGTAAAGTCCATTATCATTAGTATTAGTATTAGTATTAGTAGGGTTGCTTATTATTGATGCAGATTCAATTATTGTCTCTGTAGTGGTCATAACTATTAGAGCCTCGGCAATTGTTCTTGCTGTCCCCCCTTCTGTTGGTCTTGCTGTGAAAATGGTGGTAATTGTGACGGTCTAGATCCAAATCCATAATAAGGGTGTATAATATGCAGCTCATCAAATGGTTTATTCATGAAATCATCTAAATTAGTGACACCAATTTTAGGCCGACCATTTTCACCCTGTTGAGTGTAATAAGCGCTGTATATTAGTTCTCCATAAAGATCAACTAATAGTGGTTCAACTTTACCCTTATGCAATTTTCTATCAATGATATAACCATGATCTATCATTTTCTGAACGTTCTTTGGTGAATATGGAGTAGTATATCCGGTCCTCATACCCAGAATTCCTTCTAATTTCTTCTCACGTTCACCTGTAAGCTCATTTAATTGAACTTTATACTTTACTTGTGGAATTGGATAACGCCCAAGTCCAGCCCTATTAAATCTTAATTCATTGTCTAATCCATCATGAGCTACTGTAGTGGCCGACCACACAAGCCATTCTTTACTATCTCCTATTTTAACACGATAAACTTGATTATAAAATGTTTGAATTTTCTTTGTATCTAATCCCTTAAATCGTTCTTCAAATTTTATGTCCCAAACAGTGTGATCATATTCACGTCCAATTTTTCTATATTCTTCAATACCTTCTTTAGATTTCCAATAATGGTTTGGCATATTTTATCTTAGCCTCTTTATAGATACATAGTAATGATCTTTTAAACATTGATTATTACTATTAATTATTGTTGTTGTTGTTGTTGTTGTTGTTGTTGTTGATTACTGATTACTGATAATATTGCAAAGATAATCTGAAAGCATCAAAAACATGTTGATATGAAGTTGCATCTTTATCTAGAATCATTTCCGCTTTCTCTGTAGCGGTTCGAAGAGACACGATCAATTTATCATATTTTGAATGAATTGCTACAGACCCATCTGAGTACTCTAGAGCTTCCTGACAATGTGATAGCATGGTTTTATGTTCGCTATTGAATGGCACAGGTACAATGAACATAGAATTTCTGAGCATCTTAATTGAAAATTTATTCTTCCAGGTAGTCTTTAATTGTGCAATTTGTTGTTCATATTGAGTACTATCACCTGTCATCTGTTTTAATCGACGGATAAAGCTATTATTAGCTGCATCAATATAGATCGAGCAATTATTTTCTTGGAATAAATTATATTTGTCCATCAAATTAAGGACGATATCAATCATATCATTGAAATCTAATCTAGTATATTCTTCTGCATGAACTACTGAAATTTGATTATCTATGTATTCAGTTATACATACACCTGTTGTACCAAATCCTGGGTCTATTCCCATTGATTTTTGGGTAAAATCATGAATTTCGTTGGGATTAACTGTTGTTTCCCCTTTAGTAATAGCTCTTTCAATATCTTCAATATGGAAGACATTACCAATAATTCCTAAATATTTCAGATTGTATTCACGTTCAAATGAGGGTGACATTTTGGCAGATCTTATCTCATTTGTTTTGTAAATTTTGTTCGATCTATACGTGTAATCAAGAAATAGACGTTTATATAAGCACGATTCTTCTGGTTCCTTCTGAATACGATCAAACAATCCATCAGGAGCATTAGGAGTACTTACCATTACGATCCAGGGGTTTGATTTGGCAATGTAACGTTCAGCAACATCCCTTGCGTCCTGTTGTTGATCTGGCCTAAAGAAATCAGCTTCATCAAGAAATATAAATTTTGGATTTACCAAAGAGCGATATGCATCCAAGTGATTTGAAGGAAATGATTCAATCCGGCATCCGTTTATTGTTGCAATAGTTTTTTCTTCATTGAATAAAATTCCTAAAGGTTCAAACATATTTCTAATGCGTCTGATTAGGCCAATTGCCAGATCTATATTGGGACCGACTACGATCGGCATCTGTGCGCCATTAAATGT
>JBOGPP010000170.1:0-5682 GCA_050748485.1 Nitrososphaeraceae archaeon
GCCGATTCAAGGCCTTCTCTGAATATAATGGAAAATGAAGTTGAGAATGCAATTGCCGGAGCTACAATTCCCACTCCTGACACAAGTCTCTCGGATTCGTCTAGCCCTCTCCTAATTTCTATAGTCTTTCCTTCTACTTCTTGTAATGGTACATGTTGCTGAAGTAGATTCCTTAATTCAGCAAATCTAATCTCCATCTCAAGTGTAAAATCCGGATCTATTGGTCTAAGTGGAATTTCAACGATTTCATAACTATCCAGATATGCAGACCGTGCGGTTAGCTGTGCACCTTCGTAATTCTTATTCTCATATAATCTAAGCATCTCACTTAGTTTCAATCTTATCTGGTCTATGTTGTTTCTCACAGATTCCTTTGCTGGATCATCAGCTTCTCCCATCTGCCGAATTTCACCAGTATAAGTACCGAAGCCTTGCCTCAATCCTTGAATATTCGCGAGTGAAGATCCAGCAGTAGTTGCGGTGGCATTTAAATTCGAGAGGTATTCAGGATCATTTCTTAGCAAATCTTCTGCTTGATCCAATTTGCCTAAGATAGCTGTGATAAAACTACTAATCTCTAGTGGAGAACGTTCCTCCCTTATCATCTGACGAAGTTCCTCCCTCATCTCTATTTCGATATCTAGCATCAAGGCGGGATCATGTTTTTCGATAGGTGCTTCCAAATATTCATAATTATCTAGATACGCCTTAATTGCTGCTGCATCTGCAGCATCGTAGTCTCCAGCGTTTACCGAAGTTATAGTACTATTAAGTAGTTCTCTAATGGTAGAAAAGTACTTTGCCTGTTCGGATCCACCCTCACTGCCACTACTTAAATTAAGTTCTTCTGAAAAGTCTCGTTCTATCGCAGAAGCAACACTTGCAAGAGTATCGAATGGTATATTATTCTTAATTCCTTCTTGCATCTGACGATAGAAGGATCTGACCTCCTCTCGTCTCGGATCATCAATTGAATCTGCAACTCTTTCAAAATTTATCATTGAACTATTTACCAATCCGAATGCATTCTGACGGTTAAATATTCCAGAGCCATCCTGGGTAGCAGAGGCGTTAGATAGCTGGTATGATTGAATTGCATCTTCCAGAAGCACAGCCGCGGTTTGAAGGAAAAATCCCGTATCTTCAAGAGTCGCTTGTGCAGCCGTTGAGTTCGAGATCCTATTCAGTAAATTGCCTATCGTGGCAACATCAGATTCTATATTGGAGTTCGCCTCTTGCGGATTTGTCGAAGCTCTAATTTTTATCGGAAGATCGGTAAGCAGACCTTCCAGACTCCTGGACGACGAGGGGTCTGCTTCGCTTAATATAGGCTTAATTACCGGGAAGGTGACCGAATGAGGAATATATGCATGTTGGAATGCAGATTCGAGGTCACCGCTGTTTAAACTGTATTGCGTGAGGTTAAGTTGAGTTATAATCCTTTCTAGATTGATGAAAATTATAAGTGGATCTGCCAATTGTTGGTTTTCGGCTGGTTGCTGCGCGATTCCAACATCGATAAAAAATGAGGAAATGACTAAATTACTAGCTGCAACAATCGAAAACGCTAAAAAATATGATTCTGTCAGTCGTGTGCTCAGACTCATCTATTAGGCTAACCTAAGAATCACAAATAAATAGATTTCTTTTAATAATCATTTATTCTCACATTTGAAAGAGGATACTGTTTAAATATTAGGATATCCTAATTAGGAAAGTCTAACAATGGAAAAGGCTTGCAATTTTCTCGAAAGTATAAATAAGAATGAAAAAATTGAAAAGATTGAAGAGATAGATTTAACGACCTACATTTGTGACAATACTGATGGGATTTTGGATCCTCTGGACCAAATAACATACGGCATGAACGAAGTTCAGGTTACGTACGGCAATGTTGTAGTCTTGAAAGATGCACCTTGATCGAGAATGTCTCCGTCAAACTCTTCGGATAAAAATCCCATTGAGGACGATAAGGCCGATGAGGTTAAGGCGTTAGTATCTCGATATATTCTTTTGAAAATTGAACAAAGAAAGATCGAGAACAAGTTGAATGAAGTAATAAAATACTATGACACCGAATCTCTTCGAATTATCTTCGAACCAATAGGAGACTCTTTAATGGGAACCATTGGATTAGAACTTCCTCATAGGAAGAAAGAAAAGAATATGTCGCAGAATCAAACTTAATGTAAGCATATCTTGTCTGTATCTAAAGACTGAAGCTTCCTAATATTACCTTTTGAAGAATAGTATCCATTTCCTCGAATCTATTAAGACATATTATAGTAGATCTGATATTAAATTTTGGGAACAGCGATCCATTATAAGATGTCAGCAAACTCATTGTTGGACGAAAATTTTTAATATTATTTGGGCTTATTTTGCGATTTCTATAAATCTATCTACGCTTTATAATTAGTTCGTACTAAATTGTTGAAAATTATTAAATAGGAGTTTATCCATATACATATTGATTATAATATGGGTAAAATGGGAAAAGAAATAGCTGGCTCTGGCGTTGAAGGCACAATAGAAATGCTGAAGACTGCATATGCTGGAGAGTTATCGGCATTTCATTATTTCTGGTACATATCTCAGAATATAGAAGGATTGGGTGTGCTGGAACAAAAGTTTTTTGAAGAACGAGCAGATGAAGAATTGGGACATGCTAAAAAAGTCTCCGTTAGGCTGATGCAGCTTGGAACTAATGCCAAAGATGACCCTGCCTTGTGGGAACAAGAAAGCGGATTGGGCAAGCTACAACCTTCTAGGTATTTGACACTTCGCAGTGCCTTAGAGAAAGCATTGGAATTCGAAAGGAGCGTGATCAAGTTGTATAATGACCTCGCGAATAACGTTAAGGACAAAGATCACGGTACCTACCATCTGGCACTAGACTTACTTGATGCAGAACTGGAGGACGAACAGACAATTGAGGACATCCTAGCAAAACTGGAAATCCGTTAAATACCTCCACAATATTTTTTGAAACTTTTCTTTTATTTCTTCAAATTAGCTGTAAAGTAAATGAGGATCTAATCAAATCAAATTATAAATTATCATATAGAAGGTTACTCAGCCCCATACTTTTTCCCTGAAAGTCCATTTCTTATTAAGTATAAAATTGCTTATTGATGCTGCGGCTACTGCACAAATGAGCGATAGATTGTAAGACATTCCAGATTCAACCATAAGATAGACTAGCGTCAGTTGTATAGAAATGCCTAATGAGCTGAAAATAAGAAACAGGCCATATTGTTTCAAAGTGTAAAGTACTGAAAACTTTTTGTCTTCAAACGTCCAAATCTTATTCAAGAGGAAATTAGTGGTTATCGAAACAGCTATTCCTATTGCGGTCGCCTGAACATACCAAAAATTAGCCAAAGTTCCGTTAGAGAGTAAAAAAGAAACCAAGAAATTGACTACTAGCCCGGTGGCTCCTACGGTGAAGAACCTAGCTGCTTTCGACAAGAACAATATAGACCCTCTGTGCTCTGAAGTTTCCAATCTTTTTTGCGATCTTCTTCCGTACTTGTATAGACTCCAAACTGCCCTCGTATAATCTACGAAGACCTTGAAATCCAGTTTACTATGTCCATATTTTCTAATAGTAAAGGTATATGGAATCTCTTTTACGGTAACATGTCGCTGTTTCTTAACCAATATTTCAAGCAAAATCTTGAACCCTTGGGTATTAAATTCGATGTCCTTTAAAACGTGACGTGGTAAAGCAAAAAATCCGGACATTGGGTCTCGAACTTCTTTTACGTTGAGACCATACCTTGCAATTCCAGTCGCACCAAAACTAATCATGAGTCTATTTAATGGTACACCTACGGTGGTGCCCCCCTTTGCATATCTTGACCCGATGACGACACAATTGGATTCGTTTTTGAGTTCGCTTATGATACGAGGTATAAGTTGAGGAGGGTGCGAAAAGTCAGCATCCATTACTAGTATGTTCTTACCTCTGGAGGCTTTGATGCCATCAAGCACTGCACACATCAAGCCATCACGTCTATGCCTATGTATAACCTTGATTGTCAGTGGGCGACTGTCGTAATGGCCTACATCAATATCACTCTCTAATACAAACGTTTCAACTAGAGAACCGGTTCCGTCTGGAGAATTATCGTCAACTATCAAAATTTCCGTCCTAATATCTTGAGGAATTTTGTTCGTAATTTCTCTTACTAGCCTGATGATATTTTCGCTTTCGTTATATGTAGGGATAACAATTGACAAGAAAGGAGAGGATGTTTCTTCGATATGAAATGTCTCGTTTTCTTGATGAGTTTGAAATATTTCAGCTGCTCTTTGATCCCACAATGGTCAATTATGTTATAAAATATTATATATATATACTCCCGTTTGATCTCAATAGAGAAAAACAGAATATGAGAAATTGACAGTCATATTATAAGGTCAGAAAATTAAGATGTACGTTTAAATTTAGCATCCGAATCGATCTAAAAATATGTTTAAATGTTTCAATAAAATTCAAATAAATTATAATATTTTGGCATATGTTTTGATTCCGTTAATGCTTTCGATAACCTACTTAGGACTTTCGATCCAAAACTTTGCTTTGGCGTCGTTACCTAGCGAAATTAAAAATGAAACGAAATCAGAGAATATTGAAATTAACTCATACGCATTAGTTCCGACCAACATTTCAGTGATACCAGAATCATTACCTGCGGGTAACTTGTATCTTTCTTCAATTTTGTCTAATGGAACTGCTATGTATGCCAGAAACCTGACTGATGAACTATTTCCCTTTCAACTAGATCGCTGGTATCAGCGTATTCAATTTGTTCCAATCTATCAAGATCGCAACCCAAATGAAAATTTGACAATTAATAACCTCGTAATCGGAGAGCTATCCGATTTTGACAATTTTGACGAATTGCTAAATCAGGCAAGAATCTATAAGGACGTACCATCTAATTCAACTACAATTCTCGATCTTCCGAATAAAGATATCAGTTTTATGGAAGCAGAGATAATATTCCCAAACGGTGACTCCGGTATTTATTATGGATTGTATGACGGAAATCAACAAACTGATAAATCTGAATTAAAATTATATATGAAGCCTGAAACAAACCCAAGCAGTAAGGTATCTGTTCCTGCAATAGAAATTAAGTCCTATGATCTATTGTATAATGTTACTTTTACTCTGGTTTGTAACGACCTCTATAAATTGGGATATGGCAGATGTGTTGTATGAATCTAATTTTCTGTCGCACTAATGTCAGAATCTAAGAAAGAGAATCGAATTAATCTCAATAGGGAGAATCGTCAATTCCTTTATATTCAATGAACTATGAAAACGATCTTGTAAATGGATACTTGTGTTTTCGTCTTGGAGAAACGACTATATGTTAATTAGCGAAAATGTTGTAGTACTTACCATTATAAACACTATACACTATATTGAACAATGAAAGTAGTCAGTCGAAGAAATATGCCGATGAAGAGCTATATACCGGGACTGCTCGTTCCGAGAGTCTGGAAATGTATCTCAAGGCATATAGGGGAAAGAGGTTACGAAGTAAAGGTAAGTTCTATTGCTAGATTGCTTAACATTAGACAGCCATCTGTTGTTAACATGTTACATAAACTTAATGAAGAAAACTTTGTGGAATACAGCAAGGAAAATATTGCAATAAGGATCAC
>JBOGPP010000171.1:0-22966 GCA_050748485.1 Nitrososphaeraceae archaeon
CACTGTACCTCATACCGTCACAAGTGGTACCGGGCCGGAAGATGCTGAATCTGGAAGTCAGTTTGACACAAGCATTATAGATGCAGGAGCAACTGCACAGGTAGATACCGCTAGTCTAGCAGCTGGAGATTATCCATATTACTGTGCAGTACATCCGTTCATGCTAGGTACTCTGAAAGTATCATGAAAAGATGAAGATGAATTTTCTTCGGTATCTTTCTTTTGGCACTCTCGCTTGCCTCTTTACTCTAATTTTCTTTGGCGGATATGTTAGCGCCTCAGGTGTAGGTCTTTCGTGTCCCGATTGGCCTCTCTGTCCAGCTGGATTGGTGCCTATGGATGAATTCTTGATTGAATACATACACAGGACATTGGCGGCCACCACTGGGTTACTTGTAATAACAACAATGGTTTTTGCATTGAAGTCAAAGACCTCAAGAAGGGGTATGAAACTTGCAGCTGTAATCGCAGCTGGACTAGTGCTGAGCCAGATTGCCTTGGGAGGAGCGGTGATTGTCGAAAAGCTGCACGCTCTCTTGGTTACGATACATTTCGCAATAGGCATGACGTTGTTTTCTATGTTGATTTTAGTGACGGTATTTGCATTTCAATTACCTCCGTCGGCAGCAAGAAAAGAAATCGCTAGCACGTTTGGAAAAACTTGAGGAATTATACCCATTAACAGGTAATCACCCTTTTGGAATAACTTCGTAAAACGCTTTTTTAATACATCTCCAGTACGAATGAACGTAAAGTAAGTGATTCCGATATTCCTTGGCTATGAACGCAATCATAAAACTTTCACTTAAAGAACGCGACGACTACTGTCTGCTTTATTCTCAAACGCATGAAATTATTAAGATGAATAAGGGAAGATAACACAGAAGCGAAATAACTCCCATATCTTTTCAAATTTTCTCAGAGCATCGCCTTCTCATCGATTTTTAGCAGTTTGGGGGTTTCTAGTCTGCAAAAGCAGAACTAATTACACTCGTAATTTGGGGTAAGTTAAAATTTCATTTCACAACATAGAAGAGTGATTTAGTAAAACATAATACTGATAACGATTACCTCAATCAATTATGTGGAAGGTAACGATGCCCAGAAAAATTGCCTTTGGGGAGAATGCTGCAAAGGAGTTCAATTATCCAAAATATTCTCTAGTTATAACTACTACTACTCCAGACATATATGAGAAATGGTTAACCTATATGGGCATCGAAGAGTATGAAGTTTACAATAAAGTGACACCTGACCCGTCAATAGAGAGCGTTGAAGCCATAAGAAAGGGCTATGAAGGGAAGAAGATTTCGGCTTACATTGGGCTGGGAGGGGGAAGTTCTATGGACGTGTGTAAATATTTGGGAAAGTTGACGGGCATTCCAAAGATACTGATACCAACGACATTCGGCACAGGGGCTGAAATGACAACCTACGCTGTTATAAGCTTCGAACATAAGAAGAAACTGCTTCAAGACGAGGCTTTTCTTGCAGACGCCGCAGTAGTTGATCCATATTTCTTACCTGGTACGCCATTCAATATTATGAGGAACTCTGCATGCGATGCAGCAGCGCAGGCGTCAGAAGGATATGATAGCAAATTGTCAAATCCGCTAACCAAGCTCTTTTGTAAGGAGGCGTTCGATGTGTTGGAAGACGCAATAATAAGTGATAAACCGCAGCTATTACCATATGGTGCGATGCTCTCCGGGATTGGTTTTGGAAATTCGTCAACTACTTTGGGACACGCACTATCTTATGTATTCTCAAATGAAGGTGTTCCTCACGGATACTCGTTGTCTTCCTGTACAACAGTGGCCCACAGATTCAACAAGTCAATCTATTACGAAAGATTCAAGAAAATATGCAAAAAATTAAATTTTGAGCCTCTTACACTAAAGCAAGGATTTGAGGAAGCTGCAGATGTTATTATGCCCGATAGAGGACATCTGGATAACAATCCAATTCCTGTAAGCAGGGAAGATATCGTCCAGTGCTTAGATGAAATTATAAACAAGAATCCCCTCTCCTCCTGACAAGATATCTCAAAAGCAGCCGCCCTATGTCATTGCTACTGCCGTAGCATCTGGGTTTGGGTAGAACTAGTTTGGACTCTCGAGGAGTTTCTTTCGATTTCTACGAATTAGAGGGATGATCTTATTCATTGTTATCTCATGGAAGTTTTCCGTATCGACATCAAAGGTGAAGATGATCACATATCGAAGATGATTATGCTCATCTGTGATTGGGATGGTGACTCTCAGCAATTTGTCATAGTGCGAACAGGTATAGAATATTTTACCCAAGAGTTCTTGCCACCTAACCCGAGTATATTGTCTTGTCGCGGCGGTTATGGCATATTGTTCGGTCTCTTGCATGTTCAATAAGGGAATGAGACCTTTCCTTTCAGCAGTTGCTAGCACTCTCCCGTGACCATCAGCAATTCCGATAAATCTAATTGATTTGTCAAGGGTTACTACTTTATTACAGAAGTGCTTAAACAGTTTATTATCCATCATCGATTTATCAGAATGCTGGATATCATTTTTATACTTTTGACTTTAGCCGGCAAACTTTGACTAATATTCGACCAGGATACGCTGATGCTAATAGCAGATCTTCATGGCAATACTTCTTCTTCTTCTGAAATTTCGCCATACCCGTCCTGACATCATTGCTAAATAATACAAAACGAAGCAGATTTTGCAAATTGCCTTATTCTACGATGAGATCAGGCCTGTTACCCCACTCTCCCCACGATCCTAAATACATTCTCACTTTTTCATATCCCAACATCTTCAGCACAATGAATGTGTTGGCGGCCCTGTATCCGCCCTGACAGTAAGTGATTATTTCATCAGTTTTTGATATCAAAGAGTATATTTCGGCCAAATCGGATATGGATTTGAATCTGCCATAACTCTTTCTGTCTATATTAAGTGACCAGTCGATATTAATGGCGTGAGGTATGTGACCTCTTTTTAGAGCACGTGCTACCCTTCCATCAAATTCTTCCTCCGATCTGCAATCCAATAACACATAATTCTTGCCTAGCTTTTTGGTTATCGAAGACTTTACCATTTTCAAATCTGCTATCACCTCTGAATTTGCAGTTGCTGCTGTTGCTAGCTTTGAATGGGAAAAGGCATTAGTTTCTTTCTCAATTTCAAGACCTTCCGCTTTCCATCTCCCAAATCCCCCGTCTAATATGGAAGCATTTGACTGTGAAAGGTAATGAGAGAGCCAAACTCCTCTAGATGCAGAAGGGCCTGAAATATTGTCATAGAATATTGCAAATTTTTTATCCGCGAGGCCAAGGTTTGAATACAAAATATTCATCTGTCTGTTGAAATGCCTTATTCCGGTTCTAGATGTATCGATCCAATGAAACTGCATTAAATCTAAGTTAATGGCGCCAGGAATATGCCCACCCAGATACTCTCCTATGGGTCTCGTATCAACTATGATAGTTTCTCTCGAGAGTTCTGAATCATGCACCATTGAATCTAACTCTTTAGCAGAAAGCATCAAATTCATTACTGGTAGTCTTTATACATTACCTTACTTATTCCTACGGTTTGTCGTAGCTGAATTAAACTGCAGAAAAATATGTTACCTAGTCCAAGGATTCTTATTTTGTTGGTGTAAATACTTGGTAGGGGTTTTCACGTTTGAAGTTGACATGTCTTCGATTGCGAACACGTACCTAACTCCACTTTCCCTTAGATATGCACTCAACATTTCATTCATCCTCTTGACGTCTCGGTGCACCTTCTCCTCGGTATATTTGTGGGTCCGAGCCACAACATATTGGAATTGATCGTTTAGATATCGATGAATCTCGTAGACCTTTATCATGTGCTAAATTATCCTATACAAATAAACACAAGAAGTATCTTTTTCGGTTGAATATTATAGTTATTTGTGTCAAATTAAGTTATCGCAATAGGGTGCACTAATTTTCAATCAACTCGAGAGTATTTTTTTTCTAACATTTAGGGTAGATTAATAAATGGGCCATACATCCGTAACCATTTTCGATCCTCCAAATATGTTGGGCAGTATAACCTGACCAATTCCCAAAATCTCTCGGAATGGTTGAGCTCACACAGATGCAGTAATTCGTGGATAATTACATAGTCAATAACACCATTAGGTAATGCGGACAGCATCACGTTAAAATTTAAATTCTTTTTTAAGGAACAACTTCCCCACCTGGATCTCTGATACTTTATTGATATGCGATTGAAGTTTTCTAAGTTTAGTTTTGAGCTAAGGGCTCCTATACGGTCATCAAGGAATCGAGACGTGTGTTGACGATAGAAGTCAATGATAGTCTTTTTTCTACTCCTCTCATTTGGGCCATGCACTGTAATCCTTCCCAGGCTTTCAGATACGGTCACGTAAGAGAGCCTGTCTTTTACTGTTTGAAGTTCATATGGAGTTCCCTTAAAAAGGACCTTATCTTGTTGGATTAGATTTGGATCTAACCCTTTTGTAATCTTCTCAAAATAAGTAACCGATTTAGAAATCCATCCCTTTCTTGATTCAATAAATATTAGAATCTCAGTGTGAGCTGTTAAAGTTGGAACAATAGCATAAATCCCATGTCGATTTGCCCTAAGCGAGATACGTTTTGCCCTCTCACTTCTGATTATCTGGATATTAGCATTAACTCCATTTGTAAGTGCCACTGAAGCAAATTGATTTAAGTTCATTCTTAATTTCTAAAAAGAATATGCGCCAAATTCAGCTCAAATAACCTGATCTCATAGAGGCCACAGATTCTGAAAGCAATCTTGCTGCTAGGGAGGCTGTAATATCGTTCATATCATACTTGGGGCAAAGTTCGACTATATCCATACCTACTATTCCTGTGCTCACAGCATGCTTGACTAGACAGGTTAGCTCGACACTTGTAAGTCCGCATGGTGTAGGTACCGATACCCCAGGAGCGTATGCAGGATCAAGACAGTCTAGGTCAATCGACACATATTTTCTGGCTGTATTTCTTTTACAAATTTTGTCAATTATTTTGTTAATACCTTCCTCTAATATATCCAGAGGAGTTACAACTTGAAAGCCACTCCGGTTAATATTCTCGACCTCTTCTAATTCGGCAGCTCTAGTACCTACAAAAGTAACATTATCCTCCTCAAGTCTGTCAAGTGAGTCAGTTATCACCGATCCGTAATAGTCCGTCTTAGAGGATACAAAATCAGGATGAGCATCAAAATATACCAAACCTATCTTACCCAATGTTGCAGAAATCGCATCTATAGCTATTGAAGTAACTGAATGATCTCCTCCAATAACTACCGGAATGATTTTGTTCGTTACAAGTTCGCAGATTAATGAGTATAAATCATTTCTACTAGTGAACCCTAAATCTAAAATTTTCTTATTAAGGTAGTTGTTTCGCATTGGGCATATTAAGATAGTTTTACCTTCCCTTTTGAATACTTCAGAGTTTTCGAATGCATACCTCATTGCTTTAGGACCTTGATCGGTCCCTTTTCTAGTGGCCAACGATTTACTCTCATCAGCAACTAGTACCAGTGCGATCTCTGCTTCACTAATAGAGTTAACATTTGCTAGCGGAAATCTATCAACATTCAATACAACTTGTCCAATAAATCATGTCAATATATAAACAGAGAGCAACCGAACTAATCATCGCATTGTAGATATCATTGATTCTCACGACGAACATGACTTAAAATCGGAGGCGCTGATAGTCCAATTGAAGGATTCAACTAGCAAAACCTACTTGATTAAGGCAAATAGCGCAATTCGGATGGATGCAACTGCCTGAGAATTCAAGATGGGATTCCGAGTAATTTACAAAATCGAAAACGTAATCAGAACCAACTTCCAATAGCAAAAATAGCTCCGCTATCTAGTGCACTTTCGAGTCACAATGCACAACTATTTATTGCACTTCGGCTTCTTTAGAGCTAAAGATAAGAGTCTTGGAAAGACTATGACGACTTGTCTAATAACTTGTAGATTATTGAATTCTAGAGGTCCACTGACGTGGATTGCTCAACAAGTCTAAGTAATTTCACTAATGGGAACTTTTTTTGATTTCTTTTTCTTGGCTGCACTAATGTCCTTCTTGATCTGCCTAAATTCAGGACATCCACAGAACCCATACTCAGTAGAAATGTGATCTTCGTAATCCAATGTCACCATTAGACATTTGCCATAATGCCAGAATCGCACATGACCGCAAACACACATGTCATAATCGAGCCCTTCGCTTTCCTTCTTTTTGGTCTGCTTGTGACGAGTCGAATCCAAACATTACCTGTATCATATAAACAAGCTCATAAACATTAGCATGCGTCCCCAATTACAAATGGAAGCATGAACCCTATTGGAAGCAACACTCAGAAAGCCATTGTGACTAGTGTGGGTATAGAGAATCACTCTATCTATCCGTTGACCCTGTGCTGTTATTTCAGATGGCATTACCCAGATACATATGCCTCTCTGGCGGCAAAACTGGAAATTAATTTGTAATGTCCCATCAACATTGAATGTATATCCTAAAATAATGTAATTATGATAACCATCCACAGATCTGTGCTTATCTTCTAAGATGAGGACCTTATGCTATAGAAACGCCTTTATCAAATCCGGTTAAATTCGTTAGCTCCCGCTACAATGGGAACGTTTTTTAGTAGATTTTTTATCAATCAGGATGTTTGGAGAACGACTGTGATCTCTTAATTACTGGTGCTTTAGGAGTCGTAATACCAAAGGTTGGGGTACTCCAATTGGATATCCTTGTCGAAAATGGGAAGATTAAAGATTTAAGAAAAGATTCTACTACTGTAATCGCCTCTAATAGGATTGATGCTTCTGGAAGATATGTAATACCGGGGGTAATTGATCCACATTCCCATTATGGCGTATTTACCCCTATCGAACAAGCAGCTAGAACTGAATCAAAGTCAGCAGCAATTGGTGGAATTACTTCTGTTATTCGAATGCTCAGACTAGATGGTAGCTACCGGAAATTGACTGACCAACTTCAGATGAGTGCTGGAAATCATTACATCGACTATTCGATTCATGCTTCTATCCTTACCGATGAACAGGTAAAAGATATTCCATTTTTAATCAACAATATGAACATACGCTCGTTTAAAGTATACATGAATCTAGGAAATGGATACAATCGCATTCTTATGGATCTAGACCCGGGAAATTTAGAATTGAATGAATGCGAAGTAAACATGAATGACAATTTAATTGAAAATATTTTGAGGAGTTGTTCGGTTGGAAACTCTACAGTAGTTGTACACGCTGAAGACCCAACTATCTGCGCAGATAATACGTCAAAGCAAAAGCAGCACGAACTGTCAAAGCCTCAAGAATCAAACCTCCAGAAATGGTCGGACAGCAGACCACCTATATCAGAATCCGAAAGTATTTCTAAAATCGCAAACCTTGGAAGAAAATATAATTCTAGGTTATATTTCGCACATATAGGTTCTACAATTGCACTTGATGCAATTATCAGAGAGAAAGAGAGAGGTAATTTAGTCACCTATGTGGAAACATGCCCACATTATCTAACACATACTACTGAATTTAGTAGCGTAAAAGGAAAGGTCGTGCCTCCACTTCGCTCAAAATTAGACCTGCAAAGCATGTGGTACGGATTGAGAAACGGAATAATTGATACTGTGGGAACCGATCACGTTGCAAACACTCTTTCATTGAAGCTAGGCAAGAGAGACTTGTGGACTGCGCTCTCGGGATTTCCGGGTATGGGAACGATGCTTCCAGTTCTATTAAGCGAAGGTGTTAACAAAGATAAAATAACTCTTGAAAGGCTGGTAGAAATCACATCCTATAATACTGCCAGAGCATTTGATATGTATCCATCGAAAGGAACCATTATGAATGGTTCTGACGCTGATCTTACAGTTATCGATCTTGAAATGCAAAAAACCGTAACCCCAGATTTATTATTGTCAAGTTCAGACTACACTATATATGACGGATGGAAACTAACTGGTTGGCCAGTTACGACAATTGTAAGAGGCACGATTGTTGTGAATGACGGCCTTATAGATGAAAAAACCTTAGGCCATGGTAAATTAATCCCTAGAACCAATTCTAGTAGGAGCAAAAGCAAGAAATAGGCACCTTGATATTGCAAGAATGAACTCAAAAACAGTATGCGGGTTCTGGCACGTAGCACGTCTCTAATATTCAGCTTTTTCTGCCAGTTAAACTCGATATTTGTGAGGGCAGCAACTCATCACATTAAATTTTGCGAAGGACTTAGAGCAATAACACGCTCTACTAACCTAAATCATGATTTAATCTTATTCTAGTATGTTTCCCAAATATCCCAAATACTATCCATAGGTTAGCTAAAAAGCTTTCTTACTACATATAGCGCCAATAGTAAACGTTACAATTGCAACAGCCGATAAATTTTAGAGTGGACTAGCTACCTAGCTATGAAAATCAGATAGAGGAGAATGGATCTATTGAAATCGACCTGATAGTGGTAGTAAGTAAGTAAACCACACAGTAAAGTTTCAAATCGATCGATTATGGGGATATCACATATGGCCCATTTTTGCGGAACGCAATAATATTAAAAAGGCCCTCGGAGGAGGCCTTGTAATATCTATAGGCCCGCCTAGTAAAGATTCCAACTTCAACAATACCTGGTATACATGTCAATTCCTTTTCCAATGCTTCCGGATTAAGGATGGAAGTAAACGATGCATCCAAGATGATGTTTCCATTGTCGGTAAAGTAGGGATAGCCTGTTGCTGACTGTCGCAGCTCAATTTGGGCGGCAAGCCCGATCAGATTTCGATAAACCGTTGTCCTTGCAAAGGGACTAACCTCGATTGGTACGCTTCGAGTGAATTGGTCGACAAATTTCGATGAATCAGCTAATATTATGACTTTTCTTGCCGAATACATAAGTATTTTTTCGCGTAGTAGAGCACCTCCTCCCCCTTTAATCATAAATAGATTTGCATCGATTTGATCAGCACCATCAAATACGATATCAATCTGTTCCGTTTTCGGTGCATCCAAAACAAACAATCCAGCTTTTTCCGCCTCAATCCCAATTTGCAAAGAGGTAACTACAAATTTTAGATTTTTTTTAAAGGTTTCTTTACCTAATTCTCGTACAAGACAGGCCATGGCTCTTCCACTTCCCAATCCTATGATCTGATTATCCTTCACATGCTGTGTTATTGCATGCTTTATTACCGAAGCGAAATCTGGTTTTCTATTGACTTTCGAAGCTGGCATTATGATTCAAAAATTCAATAGGGCCGAAAATCAAGATCAACTTTCGGTTTGGGCTCCCTCTTTGGAGGCTGTTGTTCCTTTCTGTTCCTTTGCCGTTTCTTCATCCTTCAGGGGTACCGGTTCAGATTCTTTTTCAATTTGAACCAAAGTAGCTGAACCTTTGAGATCATCCACACTATCTGAAACATTGCTCTGATCTTTCTTTTTTTCATCCTGCTCAAACCTGTCAAGTTCTAACATTATTTGGTGGTGTAGATCTTCGAGCTGCCTAACTGCAGACGGGTCGTCGACTAAAGGCTGAGACAGAATCTGTGTTGACGAGGTAGAAGATTGGAATTGTGTTAACTCATCAGCATTATGTTTAGAATCATGAAGATTATCCTGGACCGCTTCTTGGACGGCCATCTCTACTACCTTTTCTATCCGATCACCCACTTTACCTCCATATGTGATAGCGAATCTGTTGTTAATTTCTTTCAATTTTTGGTCAATCGTGGACATTCTCCTGTTCATCATATCCGTAAGATTATCCCGTTGGTTTCGGAGATCAGCAAAATCTACCATGTTCTGATATTTTTCTATCTTTTCGTCGAATTGCTCTATCTGGGTAGTATAGCGTCGGAGCAATTTATCTCGCTCAAAAGTATCGATTCTCTTCTCAGTGAATGCTTTATCCACTTTAAGCGCCGATTCAGCGACCAAATTTCTTTCAAATTCAAGCGAATTCAACTCTGTTTTGACAGATTCATATGACGCTTGAGTGTTCTTGTTCGCCTTCGAAAAGGCAGGCTTTACTAACCTGTCGATCGCAATAGTTAAGAAGGAACCAGCGATGGCGCTGCCAACAAATATGATCTCTTCATTCAATCGATATCAATCTATGCCTGTAACTACAATATAGACTATTGTAAATCATAAAGTGTATCGCAATTCTACGAGTAAATTGAGGCCGCTGTTTAGAGGACCCTACGTTTGATCCAGCTATATTTTCTCATATGAGGATCTGGGAATCCGCATTTCGCACATTGTTTCCCTCTCTTGTGAAATGAGTTGTGACCGCATCTTCTACAACGTATGTGGGTTTTCTTTCGAGTGAAATTACCCATTGAAGTGGTGCCTTTGGTCATCTTACATTCTTCCCTAATGAGGAGGCGGAGATATTATGACTACATTGTCTCCTCGTACGACGATGGTTCCTAAATCGCTTGACTTACTCTCATCTAGAATTTCAACAGAGTCTTCAAGTAACAGATTCATATGTTGATCGAATCCGTGAAGACTCCCTCTGATTACTTTACCACCCTTCAGCTTGATAAGAACAACTTTTCCAAGGCTCTCGTCTAGAACCTTTACCGCCATGTCTACCGACATTCTTGATTCCTCTAATAAGCAATACTCACGTATATATTAAAATTCTGATTGTGAAGTGATCAGATAACTCATACTTTAGGACTTAAACCTAATCGCTTGTAGTATAATCACGTAGCATCATTCCAAGAGATAAGAGCGCAGCAATTATCCATGTGAAGGACTAGTCAAACTCGAGTATTGTCTTGCTAACATTATCATTTATTTCCCTCATCAATTCTTTTCCTTTATCGGCCGAAGCAAGCATTGGATCTCCCCACACGCCATTGCCTGTTAACTCGGGGAAAGAACCCGGGCGACAAGTCATGCTTCTGTAAACCTCTCTCGATTTCATGAGAGTTTTGCCAGTTGCCTCTGCCCTGTCCATCTTTACCAATGTTGGATTTACGGCCAACAATATTGAAGTCTCCACCTCCCCCGCATGGTCGAACTTTTCATTCATCAAACACCAGTAATTGATTACGTGTATTGCTGAATCAGGTGGTATTTTCTCAAAAGTGTTCTGGGCGACATATTGTAACACTCCCATGTTCCCATGATGACCATTAATTATGACTATCTTTTTGATACCAAGATGGGCTATAGATACGCACATATCGCATAAGATATTGGAAAGTGTAGAATCTCGGACTGAGACATTAAACATGGGAGCGTGTTCGAATGATACTCCATAAGGAACAACAGGGAGCACAAAATACTCTAGTCTCCGAGCTGCCTCTTTAGAGATATGTTCAGCAATCACACAGTCTGTTGAAACTGGCAGGTGTTGTCCATGTTGTTCGAGTGAGCCTACAGGTATTACTGCGCATTGAGTTTGTTCTAGTCGAGCGCGAAAATCTCCGTCAGTTAGGTCGTAAATGGAGAGGGTCATTACTCCTTGTACTAACTAGCTAGAATATCAGCCTTATATTGTTGGCGGAGATCTATCTCGAATCTACACTATGAAAGTCATCTTCAATTTTTGGATATTGTATGTACTTTGCTCCAATAAACGTCCAACCTGTCTTCGAGAAAAAGTTTAACTGCCTCCAATAGGGTAGCTGCCTCTAACTGCTGACCCTTCTTTCTTATCGTCTCCAGTGTGTCGTCTTCCATCACTTTAAATGCTTCCTGACAAATAATAGGGCCTTGATCTAGTTCCTCAGTAACAAAATGAGCTGTACATCCCACTATTTTTGCGCCTCTTTCGAATGCCTGCACGTATGCGTAAGCTCCAGGAAATGCTGGCAATAACGAAGGATGAATATTTATGATTCTATTAGGGTAACGCCAGACAAAATTGGGGGTCAATATGCGCATATAACGAGCAAGCACTATGAGATCAACGTTATAATTTTCTACAACCTCCAAGATCTCTCTTTCTGCATTCGTGGATCCACTTTCATACGAGACGGAATGAAAAGGGATCGAGAGCTCATCTGCGATACCCTTGAGGGTACTTTCACTGCCAATAATTACTGAAATATTCGAGTCAATTTCCTTGGCATGCAGAGCGGTCAATATAGTTGACAAACAATGAGGTTCTTTGCTTACGAGAACTGCTACGTTCTTCTTCCTGCTAGGTTCTTCAACGTGAGCTTTGATCTCCATTTGCAGTTTGGTGGAAAGGTCGCGCAATTCTGAATGTAATTCATGGAGTTTTACAGAGTTATGAAACGACGCTTGTAGATGCATTCCAAATAAACCGTGGACGACCTTTTGGTTAATCTGTTCAATATTTCCGCCATTACGAAAAATGGAGTTAGTTATCTCTGCTACTACCCCCTCTCGGTCCTTGCCCACCACGGTGATCTCGATCAACGTCTTATCTCTCGTGCTCCGACTAGCCAACGACGTAGGAATAAGGAATACTTTACATAAACCTTACACCTTGAAAAAGTATAAATCCTTCGATCGGTTATGCGATTCTAGAAGCAAGACCCAAATGTTTGTACACATTAACGCCTTCCGACACATTTTGTCACAAAGAATTGTGATATCATGAGAGAATATTTGCAATAGGCCAGATTCTTTATGAAACGAGGTATCAATCATCACCAACAACAACAACAACATAATAGGACACGAGGACACAAGAAAAATTTTGATTATAATAAACCACTAGACAAATGTAAAGTTTGTTATACGATTTCAGGTTGGCATTGCGGCGAGTGTGACAACCATTTTTGTGCCATACACTTCGACAATCATAAACAACTTGATCAATGCATTAGGCAAATATAATGAATTAATCATTCATGCGGGGGGTGGGATTTGAACCCACGAATCCCTTAGGAACAGGGTTTTAGGAGAAAAGACCTGACCCATTCTAAGCCTCGCACAACCATGTATTTTTGTAACACATGAGGACCTGCGCCGTTGGCCAGGCTTGGCAACCCCCGCTCGTAAGTTGTTCACTGTGCGCTTCAATATATTAGCGTTTATGGAGTATAGGTGCTTCAACTCTCACAAGACTACTACACCGAACGGAAAAAACCATAACCTTTATCATTGTATAACGTAAGTATTTAACAAACACTAGATTACAATTGAGAAACGTTCTTACTTAGCATACTAATTGGCTAGGGAACCATTCCATATTGAAGTTATTGTTCATCCTTAGGTTATACGTCTAACATGATACAATTTGGTAGACAATTTCGGAGGCAGTAGATTGGTCATAGTCCCTGGGAAGAGCTGTATTCTGCGTTCACGATTAAGATCGCTTCTATAGTACCAAACTACAATTTCCCTAACCGACTCGAGTCGACTAAAAATTACCCTTCATTTATTATTTTGACTATATGTCAATCATAATCGCCACTAACAGATTAGATTATCTACTAATTGGTCTTGGACCCTGTGAATTAATATGAATCTGCCATGTTCAATTAATGAGTTCGGCCATGAAATGGAATCAAACATTAAGTCTTCTCCGCGATGAAATAATTCTGACTCTTGACAGGCAATTGAAACCCTCAATCATTTAAATATATTCATTAATGGTGCCTTCTCAAGCTTTGCGACCTTTAAATGCAATGTCTGTTATCAATGCAATCATTATCATTAAATTACATCTCAGCACTTTAAAGCAAGATGAATCGGGATAATAATTCTAAGCTATTTGGAACTAATGGAGTAAGAGGGATTTTCGGCCAAGACCTCGATCTCGAATTTATTATGAAAGTTTCTTGTTCATTGGCCTTGTTTTTTGCTAGAGGGCCACTCTTAGTCGGATTTGACGGACGGATTTCTAGTCCAGTAATATCCAGAATCGTTTCTGCAACGCTTAATTCTTCCGGGATGGATACCTTTGTGGCAGGCCTCCTTCCTACCCCATGCTTGCAATATGCGACCAAACACTTAGGTTACAAAGGTGGAGTCATGATCACAGCTTCACACAATCCTCCAGAATACAATGGTATTAAGGCTATTGCAAGTGATGGAGTGGAAATTTCAAGAGATGATGAGTCAAAAGTAGAGCACAGTTTCAAATCAGGGGATATCCCGCCTTTTAGGAAAATAGGAAGAGAGAGCAAAGACGATAGAGTAATTTCATCATACGTAGATTCAGCTATCCGCATAGTCGACTCAAAAAAAATTTCTGCAAAGGGATTCAAGATTGTAATGGATTTAGGAAATGGGACACAAGCATTAGTAGCCCCCAGTATAGCTCAGAAACTCGGTTGTAAAGTTTTAACCCTTAATGGTAATATAGACGGTAACTTTCCTGGAAGAGGTTCTGAACCCACACCCAGTAACCTTAGTACTCTTACCTCACTCGTAAAGTCTACTAATGCAGACCTTGGGGTGGCGTACGATGGTGACGGGGATCGTAGTATATTTTGCGACGAGAATGGACAGATCATTTGGGGAGATAGATTAGGTGCCTTATTAGTTGCGTATCTGTTGAAGAATGGATATGGAGGAACGGATATTGTTTGCCCAGTGAACACAACGATGTTGGTTAGTATGGTCGCTCAGAACGAGGGATCCAAAGTTATTCATACTAAGGTGGGCAGTGTCGAAGTTTCGCGTGAAATGATCAAAAGAAATGCGGTGTTAGGTCTTGAGGAAAACGGGGGTTTCATGAACGCGAGGTTAAATTGTGTCAGAGATGGGGCCCTAACCACGTTGTTAGTTTTGGAGATGTTATCATCCAGCTCTGGAAAGCAACCACTTTCCAGGGAGATCATGGAGCTTCCTCGGATCTTTCAATACAAAACCAGGTTCACTTGTAACTCACTGGAGCTCGCTGAGCATGTCATTGAGTCGTGTACGAGCCATGGCACCAATCTTAGAGTAGAAAATCTTGACGGCGCCAAGATCTGGATTGACGATGAGACTTGGGTAATGGTAAGGCCTAGTGGGACTGAACCATTGATTAGGATGTATGCAGAATCGACTGATAAAGATCTTCTGGACTCGAAGGTGCGTGAGTACACTAACGTGATTAAAAATGTACTCGCCAGTGAAGAAGTCAAATAGTTATCCCATGGATAACATATTTAATACTCCCCAGATCTCATATAGGGGAACTGAGATGATCCCGGAGGGTGATTATTTAAAATGAGTAGACCATATTATGTCAAATTCGAGACGCCTAAAGACCTTGTGAATGTAATATACGAAGCAGTTAGAGTGGCTAAGCAGAGTGGAAAGGTACGTAGAGGAACCAACGAGACTACAAAGTCCATCGAAAGAGGGAATACAAAATTAGTAGTCATTGCAGAGAATGTTGAACCACCAGAAGTTGTCGCTCATCTGCCAATTTTGTGTGAAGAGAGGAATACTCCTTATATTTTTGTTCCAAGCAAGGAACAGCTGGGAGCATCATTGGGCATGGACGTAGGGTCTGCGGCTGCAACTATCTTAGATCCTGGCGAAGCTCAGACTATTGTTGAGCAAGTTCTTAACTCTATACAACCTCTTAGAGACAAGAGAAAGGAATAGAAACGATCATGAGCAAGTCATCGGAAGAGAAGATAAATCCGGCGGAGGTAATCCAGATAGTGGGTCGAACAGGAATTGCCGGTGAGGTTATTCAAGTTAGGGTAAGAATCCTCGAGGGCAGGGACAAAGGCCGAATCCTGACGAGAAATGTCAAAGGATCAATAAGAATGAACGATATATTGATGCTACGAGAGACAGAGCGAGAAGCTCGAAAAATAAAGTAAGGCTTAATGTTTTTTAGAGGTGTTAGAGTAGTTTATGAGTAAATCAGCAACCTCATTGCGTAATTGTTCCTTTTGCGGAAAACATATTCCTCCAAGTCAGGGGATAATGCTGGTCCGCAATGACGGGTCAATACAATGGACATGTTCATCCAAATGCAAGAAAAATCTCAGAGAATTAAAGCGGGATCCTAGGAAACTGAAATGGACTAAGAAGTACATGAAAGGTGGTATTAGAGTAGGGAAAGGTTAAATTCTTGGGAGAGCGAACTCTCGTTGTTATTAAACCAGATGCTGTGAGGAGAAAACTAGCTGGAAAGATAATCTCCAGGTTCGAAGAGAAAGGATTCACTATCGAGATTCTGAAATCCTACACATTTACCAAGGAAAAAGCCCAAGAGTTTTATTCAGCTCACAACGATAAACCATTTTTCAATGAATTAGTTTCCTTTATTACTTCTGGGCCTACAATGGCGCTAATTCTGGACGGTAACAGAGCAATAAGCGCAGTCCGGATCATGATAGGTGCAACAAAATCATATGAAGCCGCTCCTGGTACAATTCGAGGTGACCTAGCCCTTAACACAACAGATAACATAGTCCACGCATCGGATTCATATGAAAGCTTCATAAAAGAGGCTGGAGTGATTTTTGATAGCATCTAAGTGGCACTCAGGCATCCAGTTGTGGTTGTACTTGGTCATGTAGACTCCGGAAAAACCTCCCTATTGGACAAGATTAGGGGAACCGCAGTTCAAGTTCGAGAGGCAGGGGGGATAACTCAACATATTGGAGCAAGTTTTTTTCCAATTGAGACTATTAAAAGAGTAACAGGGGACCTGTTTGACAAGATTTCAACCACTGATTCACAAATTCCAGGTATATTGGTAATAGATACTCCTGGTCATGAAGTCTTCGCTACTCTAAGAGTACGAGGAGGTTCAGCAGCAGATATTGCGATAATTGTGGTAGATGTTAACAAAGGGTTTGAAGCTCAAACAGAGGAAAGTATTGACATCTTGAAAAGAAGAAAGGTTCCATTTGTTATTGCACTTAACAAGGTAGATACCGTTAGTGGATGGCGCAATCACCCAGGGGCCAATTCAATAGGTAAGGCCGTAAGTCTGCAGGACAAATCGGTTCAAACTGCGTTGGACGAAATGATCTACAGTGTCGTCGGCTCTCTTTCTGTATCTGGATACAATTCAGAAGCATTCTGGCGAATTAAGAACTTTACGAAAGAAGTAGCAATAGTACCTGTCAGTGCTAGAACTGGAGTGGGGATACCAGAATTACTCGCTGTTCTTATAGGTTTAACCCAGCAATACTTGAGCACAAAATTGGAGCGACACGTAGAGGAGGGAAGAGGGATCGTCTTGGAGATAAACGAAGAGGTAGGCCTTGGACCGGCGGCTAACGTTATCTTATTCGATGGTATACTCCGCCAGGGCTGTAGCGTTATTGTCGCTAAGAGAAATAACGCTATAGTAACTCGTGTGAAGGCCATTCTTCTCCCTAAGCCACTTGATGAAATGAGAGATCCCCGGGACAAGTTTAGACACGTGTCAGAGGTAATTTCAGCTGCAGGAGTAAAAATCACTTCACCAGACCTAACCGGCGTCATGGCTGGAAGTCCCCTTTTCGTTCTAAACCAGAAGGAAGACGAGGCCAGACTTCGGGCGATAGTCGAGGCAGAGATTAAGAACACATTCGTAAGCAAAGACATCAATGGGGTAATTATGAAATGTGACACAATTGGTTCTATAGAAGCCATTAGTGACCTCCTTGTAAAGCAAAAAGTTCCAATAAGAATTGCCGACATAGGTCATGTCACCAAGAGGGACGTGATTGAGGCTTCGGCAGTAAGAGAGAAGGACAGATATTTGGGTGTGATTTTAGCTTTTAATGTTAGGGTCCTAGATGATGCCCTTAGAGAGGCTCAGGAACGCCAAGTCATGATTTTTGACGAAAAAATTATTTATAATCTGGTCAGAAGTTATTTTGATTGGACAGCTTACCAAAAAGATCACCAAGACGTAATCATATTTAATGAAATACCACCTGTTTGCAAATTGCAATTCTTGAAAAACTTTGTATTCAGACGCAACGATCCTGCAGTATTTGGAGCTGAAATACTAGTAGGAAGATTACGACAAAAAATTCCTGTGATCAATCAAGAAGGAAAAAAAATAGGTGTTATCCATCAAATACAGCAAAGCGGGAAGACCATTGAGGAAGCTACTAAGGGGATGCAGGTTGCTCTCTCCATGCGCGGTCCAACAATTGGACGACAGATTAGTGAAGGAGACACTTTCTATACTGACTTGAATGGCAGGCAAGCAAAGTTACTGAATGAACGGTTCTTGCAAAGGCTGACTGATGAAGAGAAGGAAGTTCTCAATTACATAGTGACTTTGAAAAGAAAAGGTGACGAGCTGTTTGGTTACATCTAATGTACTTGGGACTGACTCAAGACCGATTTAAATCTCTCCACCAAGAAATGAAAGTTATGCAAGATTTTCCTCAAAATGTCACTGATACTTCTGAAGCAGACCCTCTAGACCCTTTTCTCCTACCGCCCCTACCGCTCTATCGATGGCTTTGCCGTTCATAAAGATTATGAAAGTCGGTATGGCGTACACGTCATATCTCATGGCCACTCCCTGATTATCGTCCACATTCAGCCTACCGAACGTGACTTTCGGACCATATTTCTTAGATAGCCTGTCGAAAATAGGCAGCATAAACTGACAGGGCCCGCACCAAGTTGCCCAAAAGTCTACTAATACTGGTTTATCGCCAGATATATTCTCCTCGAAGTTTTTATCGTTCAGCTCCACCAATGCTGGCTTATTTACCTCACTCATGATGATACATCCAATAAAAGTTGTCATACATATTTAAGACTTATCCGATTGATTTAGTTCGGCATTTCGGAAATTCCTACGTAGGAAAATCTTACAGTACATATTGAGAAATCATTTACAAGTCGACCAAGAATGTTGCAATATATTGAGAGCTTAGGCGTTTTATTTTCAACTCGTGGTAGGTAACTGCTTTGATCTCTATCTTATATTCATGCTTGTCATAGCTGACCGCTTCTCCTCCAACGTCTGCCCTAAGTAGATACTTTTTTTCATCAACATTTGAGTAATTTTCAGATATTTCAATGGAGAATCTAGAAAGTACAATCTGTTCGATGTGGATCTTCAACAAGACCTTTTCCAACCAGTCGTATAGAAGATTTTCAAGATCATCGCCATGTGCCGTGATCGTCATAGATTCGCGAATCTCCACCTTATTAATATCGAACATAATGTTAACCAATCCCTTAGCACAATTCTCGAATAATTCCTCCAAACCGCTACCGTAGGCTTGAACAAAGGCGTCTGTGCTGTGCTCCAAATATTTGTAGCCTTCGGAGTCCAATTTGGTTAGATGTCAAGGAGGATCGAATAATAATAATGTGTCGAACAAAGAGTAAAATCTAAATGGTCACGAAGGTTGGTCTGTGTAGTGAAATTGAACCTTCCACGTGGAATGAGAGATTTGGACGCTGCCGAATTATCTAATATCAACTATGTAAGAAATCGATTCATACGAACTGCTCATCTGTTTAATTTTAAGATAATTCAGCCTTCTCCATTGGAAATGCTCTCTACCCTCGAAGCAAAAGGGGGTCCTACGATCTCTAACGAAATATACAATTTCAAAGACAAAGGCGGTAGAGAAGTTGCGTTGAGGTTCGATCTCACAGTTGGACTGACCCGTTACATTTCTCAGAGAAGAGAAATGAAATTACCCATTAAAGCAGCCGCATTTGGAGGAGTATGGAGGTACGATGAACCTCAGGCAGGAAGATACAGATATTTTCACCAGTGGGATGTCGAGATATACGATACCTACAACTTGGAACATGAGGCTGAAATAATCCAGCTAACAGCTTCCTTTTTTGACGATTTAGGACTAAAAGTCACGATTGATATTAGTCATAGGGAACTGCTGGAACAGTACATGAAGCAGGAACTCGGTGTGTCTGACCCCCACCTAAGCTTTGACGTATTTAGGGCAATAGACAAAGTTCAAAAAAAGGGAGTACAAGCTGTTTATGATGAATATGCACAAAAAATCAGCCCTACTTTACTCAAGCCCCTGTTGGAACTGTCTAGTCGAGTAGGGACAATAAGCGAAATTGAAGAACAAGAAAGAAATTTAACTAAATTACCTAGATGGCAAACCCTTAGAGAATTGGTAGGCTCACTGTCGGCGCGGGGAGTGACCAACGTAAGAATTAACCTAGGAATAGTCCGAGGGCTTGACTACTATTCAGGAACCGTTTTTGAGATATTTGATCCCACGTCTACCGTAGGCGCGTTAGCGGGTGGTGGTCGTTATGATATATTGACATCGGCGTTTGATCGAAGTGACATAGGAGCCATTGGTGTTGCTGGAGGAGTCGAGCGTATTTTGGCAGCATTATCCCATCATGGATTATTGAACGTCGAAACCAAACCCTTAGTTTTTGTCGTCTCAGAAAATAATAAAGAATCGGTTTTAAAACTAATTTCAGAATTGAGAGGCGCAGGGATACCGGCAGATTACGATAGTAGAACTCGATCATTAAGAAAGCAGTTGGATTACGGATTCTCCATAGGGGCAACCGTTTTAGTGGAAGTAGAACAAAAAGAAATTGAAAGCATTGTAACGGTAAAGAACCTGGTTACCGGTCAGGAAACCAAAGGAAGAGTAACCCAGGTTCTAGATCTTGTTTCGAATATCCTTCGATCTAGAAATTGAATTGAGACTATATCTCTATCATGCCGGTATTTCTCATTTTAATCATTCCTGAACCTTTTTTTTCATATACGATCCTTATCACTAAATGGGGCGGCTCGTAACTGATATACAAATCATTAACCTCCAGCTCTTGGATGTTATAATTAACCTGTATATGTTCTTCTCTGATCCCGTTTTCCATTAATCTTTTCTTTGAACGGTCAATGATCTGTTCATCTGAAGTATTTGGTGCGAAGAAGACCCTGCCTGAATAAGCAATGTGCATCAGGATGTTCTTAAAATTCAACATGTAAATAAACCTCTGCTCTAGCAATTGGCTTAAGCGATCTCAAAAGTAAAATTAATACCGACTTACTCTGACATTGACAAAGGTATTTATGAGATTTGCAATTCACGATATCATCACTAGAGGGTATTTTCGTGATTGACTGAAGTTCTCACATACGATGTTCTAATAATGGGATCTGGTCTAGCAGGACTTCGAGCTGCTATCTCAGCTGCATCAGTGGACATTAATTTGAGTATTGCTGTGATCTCCAAAGTTCAGGTAATGCGTTCTCACTCAGTTTCTGCAGAGGGAGGAACTGCTGCTGTTCTATTTGAAGAGGAAGGAGACAATAGGGAATCTCATATTTACGATACAATTAGAGGTAGCGATTTTCTCGCTGACCAGGATGTTGCGGAACGACTTGTCTCAGAGGTACCATTCGAAATATATCAGCTAGATCATTGGGGAATGCCATGGTCGAGAAAATCAGATGGACGGATCGATCAGCGGAAATTCGGGGGATATTCGTTCCCTCGTGCAACGTATGCCCAAGATAAGGTTGGATTTTACGAGATGCAGACTTTATACGATACATGCTTGAAACATGAAAACATCCATTTTCTGAACGAATGGTTTTGCACGTCGATTTTATCTGATGGATCTAACTTTCGAGGATTCACGGCCATCGAGATGAAGACCGGTCAATTTGTAATCATAAAGTCTTCGGCTGGAATTGTTTGTACCGGCGGTGCAGGCCGAATTTATGGCTTTTCTACCTATGCTCATTCCTCAACACCAGACGGTTTGGATATGGCATATAGAAAAGGATTAGCACTGAAGGATATGGAATTTGTGCAATTTCATCCTAGCGGAATTCTGCCCTCTGGAATCTTGATTACTGAGGGAGCTAGAGGAGAAGGTGGATATCTTGTCAATAATCAAGGAGAGCGATTCATGAAGCGATACGCTCCGGAGAAACTTGAACTTGCACCCCGAGACGTCGTTTCGAGAGCTATGATTCGTGAGATACAGGAAGGGAAGGGCTTCACACACGAGACTGGTATAGAATGTCTTAAGCTCGATCTCTCTCATTTAGGAGGTGAACGCATAAAGGAAAAATTAGCAGGAATTAGGGAAATAGGGATCAAATTCTCAGGGATAGATGTTATCGATGAACCTATCGAGGTTAGACCTGTTTGTCATTATATGATGGGGGGAGTACACACAAATATTGAAGGTGAGACAGAAATGAGTGGCCTTTGGTGTGCTGGGGAAGCGGCTTGTAATAGTACCCACGGTGCGAATAGGTTGGGAGCAAACTCTACATCCGAATGTCTCGTATGGGGAAATATCACAGGGAAACTAGCCGCTAAGTATGCCCAAAAGGCCAGGGATCGAAATATAACAGTGTCTGAACAACAGGTAATCGAAGAGGAGAAGAGGATCTATGATGGAATATTCCACGGCAGAGGCGATTTGAATCCTTACGAAGTCAAAAAACAACTTGCTGAATTAATGGATTCAAAGGCATACGTATTTCGTGATGGAAATACATTGGCCGAAGCATTAAGAGAAGTAAGGGAGTTGAAACGGGCATCTTGGAGGCATGTAGATGACAGGGCCAGCGAATATAACACTAACTACATTAATGTCATGGAAATCGATTCAATAACCCGAATCTCTGAAATTGTCCTAGTAGGGGCATTGAACCGCCAAGAGTCCAGAGGAGCTCATGCAAGAATAGATTATCCAAGTAGAGACGACGTGAATTATCTAAAGCATACGCTTGCATACTACACTCATGAAGAACCAGAGTTACGTTGGCAACCTGTTAGGATCACCAAGTATGCCCCTGTTGAGAGGAAGTATTAATGAAATCGTCTAATGAAGATAGGATTCATGCGGACAGCAATAGTCGTGAAAATCATGAAGGTCTCAAAGCCTGGCTGAATCCTACAAGGTACGGTTGGGAGAGAATTTCATATTGGCTCCAGCGCCTTACAGGCGTATTCCTGCTAATATATTTTGTTGGACATGTCATCGAAACCAGCTCTCTAGTCGACGGCAAAGATGCTTGGAA